>DASXKG010000463.1:0-1630 GCA_036496965.1 Variovorax sp. | reverse complement strand
CTGCAGATCCACGACATCGGCCCCGCCCTGCAGGAAGATGCGCTCTCGCAGCAGCTGAGTCAGGAAAAGGTGGTGCTGCACGGCAAGCTGTCCAGCGAGGAAGTCAGCCATGCGCTGTCGGCCGCGGCCTATGGTGCGCTGGCCTATCCGCCGGACTACGTTTCCAAGAGCAGCGTGTTCGGCGCCTATGGTGCGCACGCGATGTGCCCGATACTGCTCTGGCAGAAGTACGATTCGCATGATGGCCTGCAAGCCAACGTGAACTATGCAAAGGGCTTCGAAGCGCTGGACGATGCGGGCTTCGACGCGCGGGCCATCGGTCGCGCGGCGCGCCAATGGTATGAGCCCCACCGCATCGATGCCCATGTCGCTGCGCTGAGGACGCTGATCAGCGAAGCCAGACGATGAACGACCTCCAATTCCTCTGGACAGCGCGCGAGCGCCCCGACCTGGGAAGCAAGCGCTGGTTCACGGTCTGGGCCAAGCGCATGCTGCAGGCCCGGCCGCTGGCGAAGATGCTCAATCGCAACCGGCGACTGCGCGCGCGCGGCGTATCGATCGGCTCGCTGTCGGTGGTCGAGTCGCTGGGCATGAAGGGGCTGCCGGGCAATTTCAGCATCGGCGAGAGGACCTTCATCGCCCATTCCGTGGAGATGGTCGCGCTCGAGAAGATCTCGATCGGTTCGAGGGTGGTGATCAACGACCGCGTGACGATCCTGACCGGGAGCCATCATGTCGGCGACCCGGCCTGGCGCCAGTTCAGGAAGCCGGTGCGCATCGACGACTATGCGTGGATCGCCGTCGGCGCGACCGTCCTGCCGGGCGTCACGATCGGTTTCGGAGCGGTGGTGGGGGCCGGCGCGGTGGTCACCCGGGACGTTCCGCCGCTTGCGGTGGCCACCGGCAATCCGGCCACGGTGCGCACCGATGTGCGCCCGCGCGAGCTCGACTACGACCCGGTCATTTTTCTCGCACCCTACGAAGCCTGGGTCGGCCGCAGCCGGGGCGAGCTGATCGTCTCGGCCGACGAGCTTCGAACGAACGGCAGCGCGCGATGAACGAGCCCAGCGTCCTCGTCACCAATCCGGGGCTGCAGCATTCGCACCAGCTCGCCCTCGCGCTGCACGAAAGATCGCTGCTGCAGTCCTTCTGGGCCGGCGTGCCGGTGCGCGCCAACGGCGAGCAGTCACCCTGGTGGCTGCCCGCGCGCTACCGCCAGCGGGTGCGCAACGTCAACATCCCGCGCGCGCTGCGCCGTCATCCGATGCGCTTCCAGCTCGCGCTGCGCGCTTCCAATTCGATCAGGTTGGGCCAGTGGGACTCCGACGTCATGCACCGGGTCTTCCACTGGTTCGATGCCTGGGCCGCGCGCCAGATCCTGCAGTCTCGGCCCAAGGTGGTGGTCGCCTACGAAAACGCGGCCTATCACAGCTTCCAGGCGGCCAAGCAGGTCGGCGCGCGCTGCGTGCTGGATGCGGCCGCCTTTCATCATCAGGCGGCGGCCGAGCTGATCGGCTATCCCGATTCGCCCTACACCGCCGAGATCAACCGGCGCAAGGACGAGGAAGTGCGGCTGGCCGACCTGATCCTGACCTGCTCGCCGCTGGCGGCCGAGAGTTACGTCTCGAAC
>DASXKG010000462.1:0-2529 GCA_036496965.1 Variovorax sp. | reverse complement strand
GTGCCGGTGGCGCTGCCGGCGCCACTGCCGGTGCTGGTGCCAGCGCTCGTGCCTGCGCTGGCGCCAGGAACTGCCATGCCGCCGGAGTTACCCCCGCCGCCGCCGCACGCGGTCAATGCGATCGCACTCGCGCAAACGAGCCTGTAGACCTTCATGCGGCAAGCGCTCATTGGGCGTTTCCTTTCGGGCCGGGCTCGGTGTATTCCTGCCCGAAACCAAAAGGTTCATTTGCGCGGGTTCAAAAGGCGAGCATCGCGCTCAGCACCAGCGCGCCGCTGGCAGCCCGCCCATACGCGGTCGGGTACAGGGTGGTGTAGCCGCCAGCGACCCACTCGAGCCGCACTTCCCAGGCGTCGCGGGCAACGGCCAGCCCGAGGCTCCCGTCGATGTTCGTGCGTCCGCCGCCTGGCGCCGGGGCTCCGCCGACCCGCATCAAGGCACCCACGTGGGCCGTCGCCCGGATCAGGGGCGAAAGGGGCAGCCCGACGTTGAATTCGCCATAGGCCGTGCGCGTGCCGCTGCCGAAATAGTCGGGTGCGTAGTGCAGCCGCATGTTCCACCGTTCGCCGTTCAGCCCCGTGAACGCCTCGTAGTAGTCGTAGCGCGAGTCGACGGCGAAGTGAACCACGGTCGCGCCCGCTTCCCAGCCGAGGCGATCCGACAGCCGGCCCGCATACCCGCCATAGCCGAGCACCTGCGCCTGTCGGCGGTTCTCCGGACCCAGCGATACGCCGGTGAGCGATGCGCCGCCGAACCAGCCGGTCGGGTCGTCATACGTGACGCCGAGCTGAAGCGTCGGCCGTTCGTCGCTGAGCGAGACGCCGCGATAACGATAGTCCGAGAGGAACGCGATGTCGCCGCCGGCTTGCGCGATGGCGGCGCCGCAGGCGAGGAAGAGCGAGTGGCCGAGCGCGACACGCAGACCGGCGGTCCGCATGTCACTGACGATCGCTGAGGGGTGTCGTGGATCGCGTCATGGCGCGCACGCAGACGCCAGGGCCTGCGACGCCTGCCAGTGTGGCACAAGCGTCGATGCCGCCGCCCGGAAAGGAAACGACGCTGGCGAAGGAAAGCGGCGCGGCGGTTGCCGGCAAGCGCTCGCGCATCAGGGCAAACAGCCCCGCCACGTGGGCAGCGGCATACGAAGAGCCCGATACCAGGTTCCACCGGGCGCCGGGCAGCGTGGTCGGCACGTCCTGTCCCGGCGCGACCAGGACGCCCGGCAGGGCCGGTTCGCCGTTGTCGTCGGTGACGGCCACGACACCGGCATGCGAGGCCGGAAATCCGCCATCCGGCATGCTTCGATCGACAGCGCCGATGACGTTGATATGGCGCGAGAGCGCCACGTCCAGCAGTCTGTCGAGCAGGCGATCGGCCGGCCCGCTGAGGCTCAGGTTGATGACGTCGGCCTCGTGCGTGATGGCGAAATGCAGCGCCATGGCCAGGCTCAGGCTGGTGCACAGGGTGGATCGGCTGTTCTCCTGCCAGCAGGCACGCAGCGCCAGCAGCCGCGCATTGGGCGCCACGCCCACGATGCCAGCGCCGTTGTCGGCACGCGCGGCGATGATGCCGGCGACCGCGGTACCGTGGTCCTCGGGCAGCTCGCCGCGGCCGTCGACGAAGTTCTCCTTCAACGCCACTTGCCCCTCGAGGTCCGGATGATGGTCGTCGACCCGGCTGTCGACCACGGCCACCCGCACGTTGCGGCCCGTGGAAACCTCGTGCAGATCGTCCAGATGCCAGGCCTGCGCCGCCGGCTGCAACGCGTACAACGGATCGTCGTGGCCGCGGGTTCGAAAGACGTTCATCGGCTGGGCCCAGGCGACGCGCGGATCGCTCGACAGTGCCTCGGCCACGCGATCGGGCTGCTGGTCGTCCGGCACGATCAACACGAAGCAGTCCACGCCAAGCAGCGGCATGGCCCAGTCCGTGACCAGGGTCAGGCCGTGTTCCTGGGCCAGCTCGGCGGCCACGCGACGCCGCGCGCCGTGGGCGGGGCCGTCGCCATAGCCGCCGGAATAGGCGCTCTCGGGTCGGTAGTGCTCCGGTGGAAGGCGCAACAACAGCAAGACCTGGCGGGCCGGGACGACCGGCGCTGCGCCCGGATCGCCTGCTGCGGCGCGGGCAAGCGGCTGGACCATCGCCAGCGCGAGCAGGCACGCGAGCAGAGGCCACTTCATGGCGCCGCCCGACCGTCGAGGGATTCCACGAGCAACACGACCCTTTCCTGGCGCAGCTGTTTCACCGCGTCGGTCTCGAGGCCGACTGGCACGGCGAGCAGATAGGCGTCGGTGGCGGTCGGTCCGTAGACCAGACGCGCCTGGCTGTCGCGCAGCACGCGGCGCATTTCCTGCTCGGTGGCATCGGGCCGGAACCGCACGATCAGCTGGCCGCCGGCGGCGCTGGCCAGCGGTGCCGCGGGACCGCCGAGTGCCCGATAGCGCTGTTCCGGAGAGGCGGTCAGGACCAGCAGGCTGCCCAGGGTGGCGACCAGAACGCACTGTCCCAGCAATGCCCGGCGCGTCCATG
>DASXKG010000461.1:0-2194 GCA_036496965.1 Variovorax sp. | reverse complement strand
CCACCAGCGCCTGTTTCCCGGCGAGGGGCTGCATGACGTGCGCGACCTGGTGCAGCTGCTCGAGGACAAGGGCTACGCGGGCCACTACACCTTCGAGGTGTTCAACGACGACTACGTGAACTCCGATCCGATGGTGATCGGGCAGCGCGCCATGAAAAGCGCCCGCTGGATCAGCGAGTCGCATGTCGCCGGCGGCGCCGCGCCGCGGGCGCCGGTTCATGTGGGCGCGCCATCCATCTGACCTCTTCGAAAGAGAAACGACCATGATTTCCGGCAAGAGCACGCTGATCGCGCACGTGGGTTATCCGACCGAGAGCTTCAAGGCGCCGATGATCTACAACCCCTGGTTCGACAAGCAGGGCATCGACGCGGTCGTGATGCCGATGGGCGTCAAGCCCGAGGACTACGCCGCCTTCTTCCCCTTGCTGTTCCGCCTGACCAACATCCGCGGCGCGCTGGTCACCATGCCGCACAAGATCACCACCATGGCGCTGGTCGACGAAGTGACGCCGACGGCGAAGATCGCCGGCGCCTGCAATGCCGTGCTCAAGCGGCCCGACGGCCAGCTGGTGGGCGACCAGTTCGACGGTGCCGGCTTCGTGCGCGGCGTGCTGCGCAAGGGGCGCGCGCTCGAAGGTGCGCGGGTGCTGGTGTCGGGCAGCGGCGGTGTCGGCTCGGCCATCGCCGCCTCGCTGGCCGGCGCGGGCGTGGCCGCCATAGGCCTGTATGACGCCAGTTCGGCATCGTGCGAGGCGTTGGTGGGGCGCCTGCGCGAGCACTACCCGCAACTCGAAGTGACGACCGGCTCCAACGACCCGGCCGGCTACGACGTGATCGTCAACGCCACGCCGCTGGGCATGAAGGAGGGCGACCCGCTGCCTTTCGACATCGCACGCATCGCACCGTCCACCTTCGTCGGCGAAGTCGTGATGAAGAGCGAGTACACGCCGCTCCTGCGTGCCGCCCGCGACAAGGGCTGCGCGGTGCAGGTCGGCACCGACATGCTGTTCGAGATGATTCCCGCATACCTCGAATTCTTCGGCTTCGGCACCGCCACGCCGGAAGAACTGAGGGCCGTCGCGACACTGGCCTATTGAGCGCCATGACGAGCATCTTCGAAGGCTCCCTGTCCACCTCGGAAACGCTGTCCACCTTCAGCGACCGGAGCTTCGTCGAGGCCATGCTGCGCTTCGAGGCCGCATTGGCGCGGGCGCAGGCGCAGGTCGGCCTGATACCGCAGTCGGCCGCGCACTCGATCGTCGGCAGTTGCAAGGTCGAGCTGTTCGACGTCGCGAAGATCGTGCGCGACAGCGCCCGCGCAGGCGGCGTCGCGCATCCGCTGGTGCGCAGCCTGAAGGAATCGGTGGGGCTCTTCAATGCCGACGCGGTGGCCTTCGTGCATTTCGGCTGCGCCGGCCAGGACCTGGTCGACACCGCGATGGCGCTCGTCACGCGCGAGTCCCTCACCTTGATCGCGGCCGATCTGGCCCGTGCGGCGCGGGCGCTCCTCGCGCATGCCGAACGGCATGCGAGCAGCGCGATCCTGGCGCGCACGCGGATGCAGCCGGCGTCGGTGACAAGCTTCGGCCTCAAGTGCGCGGGCTGGGCGGCGCCGCTGGTGCGCAGCCGGGCGCGGCTGGCCGAGGCGGCACGGCGCGCGCTGCAGGTGCAGCTGGGCGGCGCGGTCGGCACGCTGGCGCGGATGAAGGGGCAGGGCGATGCGGTGCGGCGCCACATGGCTGCCGCGCTGGGCCTGGGCGATCCCGGCAGCAGCTGGCACACCCAGCGCGACGAATGGGTGGCGCTCGGCTGCGAACTCGGCCTGATGGTGGGCAGCTTCGGCAAGATCGCCAAGGACCTGGTTCTGCTCGGGCAGTACGAGATCGGCGAACTGGCCGAGCCGGGCGAGCGTGCGCGCGACGGGTCGCTGGCGATGCCGCAGCAGCGCCATCCGGTGGCCTCGATGGTGGCGCTGGCGGCGGCCCAGCGGGCACCGCAGCGCGTGGCCGCGCTGCTGGCCGCGATGCCGCAGGAGCACGAGCGCGCGCTCGCCGGCTGGCAGGCCGAATTGGCCGAATGGCCGCAGCTCCTGTTGTGTGCCCATGGCAGCGCACGCGCGCTGGCGGCGGCCCTGCCCGGATTGCGGGTCGACGCGCAACGCATGCGCGCCAACATCGACCGCGTGCGTGCCGAA
>DASXKG010000460.1:0-3099 GCA_036496965.1 Variovorax sp. | reverse complement strand
TCGTCAGGACCTGCTCGACCACCTTGTTGTCGATCAGCAGCATATGTGGTCGATCACTCGGGCTTCATCCCTGCAGCCTTGACGACCTCGCTCCAGCGCGCGTCCTCCTGCTTGACGTACGTCGACAGTTGCGCCGGGCTGCTCCCGATAGGCTGCACGCCCTGCAAGGCTAGCGTCGACCCGAGGTCTTCCTTCAAGGTGCGCACCAGCGCGGCGTTCAAACTGTCGACGATGGCTGCGGGCGTCCGGGCCGGCGCGAACACGGCGTACCAGACCCCTGCAGCGTAGCCGGGGACCGTCTCGGCGACGGTCGGCACATTGGGCAGCTGCGGCGAACGCTGCTCGCCGGTGATGGCCAATGCGCGCAGCTGCCCGCCCTGCACGTACTTGAGGCCGGAGACGATGTCGGTGAAGGTCATGGTCACCTCGCCGCCCATCACCGCGGTGATCGCCGGGCCTGTGCCCTTGTACGGAACGTGCAGCAGGTCGACGCCAGCCATCATCTTCAGGAGTTGCATCGCCAGGTGCGCGGTTCCGCCGATGCCCGACGATGACACCGTGTACTTGCCGGGCTCGGCTTTGGCGCGTGCAATGAGCGCGGCCAGGTTCTCGAACGGCGCATCGGGCTTCACCACGAGCAAGGCCGGCACGTCGGCGATCAATGAAACCGGTGTCAAGTCCTTCTCGGGGTCGTAGCCGACGTTCTTGACCAGGTGCGGCGCAATCACGACGGGCGAAGTCGACGCCAGCAACAGCGTGTAGCCGTCGGGCGGGGCGGTGGCGACATACCTGGTGCCGATCGCGCCGCCGACGCCCGCACGGTTCTCGACCACGACAGACTGGCCGATCTCCTTGCCGAGGTTCTGGGCAACCATGCGCGCCATGATGTCGACGCCGCCGCCCGGCTCGTAGGGCGCGACCATCTTGATCGGCCGATTGGGATAGGGATCCTCGGCATGCGCCACCGGTGCGATGGCAGTGATGACAAGCGCCATGGCGCTTGCCCAATAGAAGCGGCTGCGGTTCATGTCCCCGGTCTCCTTGGTCTGCTGGTCGGTGCGAGCGCCAGGTTTTCACCCGGACAAGTCATTCAGAGCGTCATCAACCGGACGATTCGCGCCGCATCGTCCAACTGCTCGACATGCATCAGCGCTTCGCACAGCGCGTCAACTCGCGTGTCCGGCAAGGCATGGCTGGCGAGCGACTTGAACTTGGCGATCACGTCCGCTGCGCTGGCGAAGTTGTGCTCGCTGCCGCGCGGCGCCTCGACGGTGGTCTCGAGCCTCGTGCCGTCCTTCAGCCACACCTCGACCCGCACCTTGTGGCGGAACTTCGCGCCGAGCGCGGTGATCGCGTCGTCGTGCATCACGCCCACTTTCTCGGCCAGCGCCATGCGCTGCGGGTCGGCCACGATGTCCTCGGTGAACTGCTCGACGAAGCAGTTGCCCTCCAGCAGCAGGGTCGCGACACAGAACGGCAGGTTCAGCTGCGCGGAGGTCAGGCCGAGCGGCTGGTACTTCCAGCCGACGTGGTCCATCGTCACCTGAGAGCCGTGCACGACGATGCGCTCGACATCTGCCGGACCGAAGGGTCGCTGCGCCTGCAGCAGGCGGATCGCGTCCAGTGTGGTGTGGTTGCTGCCGACGCAGGAGTAGAACTTCAGCGAGACGCCCAAGGTCTGCCAGACCTCGCCGAAGCCGGCCGTGAGCTCTTCCAGATCGAAGCGGTCGGTCGAGCGCGAGAAGGTGCTGCAGTAGCCACCGTACGGGCTCTCCAGCACATCGAGGATACCGGTGAAGCCGCGTTCGGCCAGCAGCGCGCCGTAGAGCCCACTCTGCGAGGCGCGGCCGGCGTGCATGCGCTTGACCATCGCGCCGTATTGCGCTGCCATCAAGCCGCTGGCCTGGGTGCCGGCGATGCCCAGCGCGTGCACGCTGCGCTCGACATCCAGGGCCAGAGCGCGCGCGGCGCCGGCCGCCGCAGAGAACACGCCCAGCGTCGCGCCGGAATGCCAGCCCTGGGCGATATGCTCGGGCCCCATGCACAGGCCCACCCGCGGGCCGATCTCGTAGCCGGCCACGGCGGCGGTGAGGAACTCGCGGCCGTCGAGCGGGTGGTGCTTTTCGCACAGCGCGAGCAGCGCCGGCAGCACCACGGCACCGACATGCAGCACGCCGGCGCGATGCACGTCGTCGAGCTCGAAACCTTGCACCTGCGTGCCGTTGGCGAGCGCCGCGTGCGGCGCCGAGAGCCGGCAGGTCGTGCCCCAGACGGCGCAGTCGCGGGTCGCGTCGACCGCGCCGAGGGTGTCCTGGAGGATCCGGCTCCACGGCAGGCTCGCGCCATACAGCGCACAGCCCAGCGAGTCGAGCATCAAGAGCTTGATGCGCGAGATGACCTCGTCGGGGATCGCCTCGTAGCGCAGGCCCGAGACGAACTCGGCGATGCCGCGGGTGTAGCGGTTGTCGATGGATGCATTGCTCATTCGTTCACTCCACGCTCGTGTCCCTGGCCGCACGGGCGGCCTCGCCGGCGCCGCGCCCGGCAATGCGTCCGAAGACCGCGCCCGACACCAGGCCGGTGCCGCTCGGGTAATTGAAGTAGAACAGCCCACCGACCATCTCGCCGGCGCAGTACAGGCCTTCGATCGGATTCAGGTGCACGTCCAGCACCTGGCCGTTGTCGGGGCTAATGCGCAACCCGCCGAAGGTGAAGGTGATGCCGCAGGTGGTCGCGTAGGCGCTGTAGGGCGGGGTGTCGAGCGCCAGCGCCCAGTTCGACTTCGGTGGCGTCAGGCCGACGGTCGCGCGGCCGTCCTTCACCGTATGGTCGAACGGCGCGTCGACCGGCAGGGCCGCGTTGTAGGCGCGCACGGTCGCAAGGAATGCGGCCGGGTCGACCCCTTCGAGCTTGGCGGCCAGGTCCTCCAGCGTGTCGGCGCTGACCTTGGTGATACGCTTGATGCGGTATTCCGAGCGCAGCAGCTTGCTGACCTTGTCGTCGAACACCTGCCAGGCGAACTGCCCCGGTTGCTTCAGCACTTCGCCACCGTACTTTGCATAGGTGAACGAGTGGAAATCCGCCCCTTCATCGACGAAG
>DASXKG010000459.1:0-7264 GCA_036496965.1 Variovorax sp. | reverse complement strand
ACCGCGCGCACCGCCGCCGGCTTGCCGACGCTGGCGCCGAGCGCCCCATAGCTGGTGGTCCGGCCGGTCGGAATGGCCAGCAGTGCCCGCCAGACCGATTGCTGGAAGGCCGTGCCGTGCGAGAGGTCCAACGGCAGGTCGAAGCGATCGCGGCGGCCGGCGAAGTAGTCGGCCAATTGGGCTGCGGCCTCGCGCAGCACCGGATGGTCGTCGTCGCGCTCCCACCCGGCCGTGTCGGGCCAGTGGCGCTGCTGGTCGAACCAGGCACCGGCCAGACCCCGGTCGGTGGCGGCCAGCAGGACAACGCCGAGCGGCGTGTCGATGCGCGTGCAGTAAAGGGTATGGGTCTTGAACTTCATGGCGGAACGTCAGGCAATGACGCCGTTGCGGTTGTCGGAGGTGGCGGCGGCTGGCTGGGCGGCGGGCATGGGACCGTGCCAGGCGCGCAGCACGGCATAGCCGCGCCACGGCCGCCAGGCGAGGGAGGCTTCGGCCGCGGCCCGCGCGCTGCCGACGCCGAGCGCCTTCTGCAGTGCCACGTCGCCGGCCGGAAAGGCATCGGGCCAGCGCAGGGCGCGCATCGCGATGTACTGGGAGGTCCATTCGCCGATGCCGGGCAGCGCCTGCAGCGCCGCCAGGGTCGCGGGAACGTCGGCGCCCGCATGCAGAACCAGCCGGCCGGCCATCACTTCGTTGGCCAGGGCGAGCAGCGCAGCCTGCCGCTGGCGGACGATGCCGAGCCGGCCCAGCGCATCGCCGCCGGCGCCGGCGATGGCCGCGGGCGTGGGAAACAGCCGGTCCAGCCCGTCGACGGGGGTGACGATCGCGGCACCGAAGGCCTGCACCAGGCGCGTGCCCAGCGTGCGTGCCGCCGCGACGGTGATCTGCTGGCCCAGCACCGCGCGCACCGCCAGTTCGAAACCGTCGACCGTGCCGGGCACGCGCAAGCCGTCGCCGTGCGGAAAGCTGGCGTGCAGGGCCCGGTTGATCGCCATCGGCTCGGCATCGAGGTCGAGCATGGCGCGGACCCGGCTGATCACGATCGGCAGCGAGGGCGCCAGCGACTCGCCCACGCACAGCAGCAGCTGTTCGCGCCCGGGGTCGAAACGCAGCGACAGCCAGCCGTCGAGGCTGCGCCCGGCATGCGTCACCCGCAACGTCCGCGCGTACTGCCTGGCGCCGGCCGCCTGGTCGAGGGATTCGACGCCGCCGAGGGCCCGGCGCTCGAAGAAGGCCAGCATCGCCTCGCTGTCGTAGGGCGGGCGAAAGCCCAGGCGGACCTCCACCGAGCCGGCGCCCGCCATGCCTCCTGCCGACGCACCCGCGCGGCGCAGGGCGCTGGGGTTGAGGCCGTAGTGGGTGACGAAGGCGGCGTTGAAGCGCCGCACGCTGGCGAAGCCGCTGGCCAGGGCCACCTGCGTCATCGGCAGGCTGGTGTCGGCGATCAGCTGCTTGGCCGCGAGCAGCCGGCGCGTCTGCAGGTACTGCAGCGGCGAAACGCCGAACTGGCTCTCGAAGATGCGCCGCAGATGCCGGTCGCTGACGCCCATGCGCGCCGCGATGCGCGCCGCGCCGG
Organism: Variovorax sp.; assembly: GCA_036496965.1. Lineage (GTDB taxonomy): Bacteria > Pseudomonadota > Gammaproteobacteria > Burkholderiales > Burkholderiaceae_C > Variovorax. The sequence goes on along the minus strand of DASXKG010000459.1, from coordinate 5,688 downwards.
GGCCGTCCTCGGCCCACGCATCGGGCTCGTCGATGAGCCGTGCGGCCTGCAGTGCGAGGATGCGCGAGGCGTCCTCGGTCGACCAGCTCGCCGCGCGCGGTGCCAGTTCGGGCCGGCAGCGCAGGCAGGGCCGGAAGCCCGCCGCCTCGGCTTGCGCGGCATGGTGGAAGAAGCAGCAGTTCTCGCGCCGCGGCGCCTTCACGCGGCAGACCGGCCGGCAATAGATGCCGGTGGAGGTCACGGCGGTGAAGAAGGTACCGTCGAAACGCGCGTCGTGCGTCTTCATCGCCAGGTAGCAGGCGTCGCCGTCGAGTCCGGCGCTGGAGGTGGGGGCGGCCTTCATGAGCGCAATGATACGTTCGGGATAGCCCGAACCTGGCCATTTCCGGACATCTGCCTCCACGGGGCGATGCCTACAATAGTCCTCGTTTTCCTGAAACTTTCCTGGGGTAGTGTTCATGCAGCTCAGCGCATCGATCTTCAAGGCCTACGACATCCGCGGCGTGGTGCCCGCCACGCTCGACCCGGAGCTTGCCGAAGCGCTGGGCAAGGCCTTCGGCAGCGCTGCGCGCGCAGCGGGCGAGCGCTCGGTGGCCGTGGGTCGTGACGGGCGCCTGTCGGGTCCCTCGCTCGCGGCTGCGCTGATCAAGGGCCTGGTCGCCACCGGCATCGAGGTCATCGACGTCGGCGCGGTGACCACGCCGATGCTCTACTTCGCGGCCCACACCCTGGCCACGAGCGGCATCCAGGTCACCGGCAGCCACAACCCGAAGGACTACAACGGCTTCAAGATGGTGCTGGCCGGCCGCGCGATCTACGGCGACGAGATCCAGGGACTGCGTCGGGTCATGGAAGCCGACAGCGCCAGGCTGGCCCCCGGCGGCAGCGTGCGCAGGGTCGACGTGACCGAGGCTTACACGCAGCGCATCGTCGGCGACATCCGGCTCGCGCGGCCGCTGAAGATCGTGGTCGATTCGGGCAACGGCATCGCGGGTGCGTCGGCACCGGCCATCCTGCGCGCCATCGGCTGCGAGGTCACGGAGCTCTTCAGCGAGGTCGACGGCAACTTTCCGAACCACCATCCCGATCCGAGCAAGCCCGAGAACCTGAAGGAGCTGATGGCCGCGCTGAAGCAGGGCGATGCCGAGCTGGGCCTGGCCTTCGACGGCGACGGCGACCGCCTGGGCATCGTCACCCGGGAGGGCAACAACATCTACCCGGACCGCCAGATGATGCTGTTCGCGCAGGACGTGCTGTCGCGCGTGCCCGGGGGCACCATCATCTACGACGTGAAATGCTCGCAGCGCCTGGGCCCGGCGATCACGGCGGCCGGCGGCACCCCGCTGATCTACAAGACCGGCCATTCGCTGATCAAGGCCAAGATGAAGGAGATCGATTCGCCGCTGGGCGGCGAGATGAGCGGCCACATCTTCTTCAAGGAGCGCTGGTTCGGCTTCGACGACGGCACCTATGCAGGCTGCCGGCTGCTCGAGATCCTGAGCCGGAGCCGGGACGCGAGCGCCGTCCTCGACGGGCTGCCGGGCAGCTTCTCGACGCCCGAGCTGAACGTCGCCTGCGCCGAAGGCGAGCCGCACGCGGTGGTCGAGCAACTGGTGAAGACGGCGAAGTTCGACGCCCCCGCCCAGCTGTCGACCATCGACGGCGTGCGCGTCGACTGGCCCGACGGCTTCGGCCTGATCCGCGCCTCCAACACCACGCCGGTGCTGGTGCTGCGCTTCGAGGGCCAGACCGAGGCCGCGCTGGGGCGCATCCAGAACGACATGCTGGCGCTGCTCCAGCGCATCAAGCCCGACGCCAAGCTGGCCGAAGCCGCACACTGAATCCGGCCAGCGTGCGCTCGTTGCCCTTGCGCCTGTATGGCGTCCTGATCACCCTGGCCCAGCCGCTGTTGCGCCGCAAGCTGCGCCGCCGCGCCGTCGCCGAGCCGGGTTACGGCCATGCGGTGGAGGAGCGCTTCGGCCACTACGACAGCGGCGCCAACGGCACCGGCTGGTGCTGGATCCATGCCGTGTCGCTCGGCGAGGCGCGCGCCGCGGGCATCCTCCTCACCGAGCTGCGCCGCTTGTATCCGGGCATTCCGATCCTGCTCACGCATGGCACGGCCACGGGCCGCGAGGAGGGCGCCAAACTGCTCGAGCCCGGCGACCTGCAGGTCTGGCAGCCCTGGGATGCTCCGGATCCGGTGGCACGCTTTCTCGATCGCTTCCGCCCCCGCATCGGCGTGCTGATGGAAACCGAGGTCTGGCCCGAAATGACCGCCGCCTGCACCGAGCGCGGCATCCCGCTGGTGCTGGCCAACGCGCGCCTGAACGAGAAGTCCCTGGCCAGTGCCGAGCGCCTGGGCTGGCTGGCGCGCCCCGCCTATTCGGCCCTGGCCGCCGTGTGGGCCCAGACCGAAGCCGATGCGCACCGCCTGGTGTCGCTGGGCGCCAAGGTGGCGGGCGTGTTCGGCAACCTCAAGTTCGACGCCACGCCGGACGCGCGCCAGCTGGCTGCGGCAGCCAGGCTGCGCGGGCAACTGCCGCGCCCGGTGGTGGTTTTCGCGAGCTCGCGCGACGGCGAGGAGCGGCAACTGCTCGAGGTGCTCAAGCGTTTCGGCGCGCTGACACCGGCGCCCCCTTAGCAGGACGCGATCCGCTCGATCGCCAGGCGGGTCCAGGAGGTCCAGTGGATGATCGTGCCGCGCCATCCGCAGCGCTTCGATGAGGTGGCGGCGCTGGTCGCGTCGTACGGTTTCGCGGTCGCGCGGCGCAGCGCCGCCGGCGCACCGGCAGAGGCCGAGATCTGGCTGGGCGATTCGCTCGGCGAGATGGCGCTCTACTACGGGCTGGCCGATGCGGCGCTGCTGGGCGGCAGCTTCGAGCCGCTCGGCGGCCAGAATCTGATCGAGGCGGCAGCCTGCGCCTGCCCGGTGATCATGGGGCCGTCGACCTTCAACTTCGCGGAAGCGGCCGACCTCTCGCTGGCTGCCGGCGCCTCGCTGCGTGTCCCGGACATGGAGCATGCGGTCACCGCGGCCCTCAAGCTGATCGAGAAGCCCGAACGCCGCGAGGCCATGTCGCAGGCCGCGCTGGCCTTTGCCAACTCGAACCGCGGCGCGGCCGAGCGTACCGCCGCGGCCGTGCTGGCGATCGCGGAAGATGCCTCGCCCGCGAGGCAGGAGCGGGTGGAGCCGCAGCTGGAGTAAAGCCAGCGGCTCCGGAGCAAGGGTCAGTACACGCCCACCGAATGCCGAGCCACATAGTGGCCTTCACCCACTTGCACCAGCGGCGCCACCAGGGGGTCGTCGCCGACCTTGCGCACCGGGCTCGGAATCTCGTCGACCTGCAGGGAACGCCGGCGATGACGACGCTGCGGGTCGGCAATGGGCACGGCTGCCATGAGCCTCTTGGTGTAGGCGTGCTGGGGATTCTCGAAGATGAGACGGCGCGGACCGATTTCGACGATTTGCCCCAGGTACATCACGGCCACGCGGTGGCTGATGCGCTCGACCACCGCCATGTCGTGCGAGATGAACAGGAACGACAGGCCCAACTCGCGCTGAAGGTCGAGCAGCAGATTCACGATCTGCGCCTGGATCGACACATCCAGCGCTGAAACCGATTCGTCGGCGATGACCACCTTGGGGTTCAACGCCAGTGCCCGGGCGACGCAGATGCGCTGACGCTGGCCGCCGGAGAATTCGTGCGGATAGCGGTCGATCATCTCGGGCAGCAGTCCGCACTTCTCCATCAGCCAGCGCACGCGCTCCTGGGCATCGCGGCCACGCGCCACGCCGTGAATCAGCAGCGGCTCCATGATGGAGTAGCCCACGGTGCTGCGCGGGTTCAGGGAGGCGAACGGGTCCTGGAAGATGAACTGGATATGCCGGCGCAGCGACTGCATCGCGGCGCCGCGCATCGTGCCGATGTCCTGGCCGTCGAATTCGATGCTGCCGCCCTGGCTCTTCACCAGTTGCAGGAGCGAACGGCCGGTGGTGGTCTTGCCGCATCCGGATTCGCCGACCAGCGACAGCGTCTCGCCGGGGAACAGGTCGAAGCTGACCTGCTCCACGGCGTGAACGCGCTTTCGCACCCGGCCCAGAAAGCCGTCGGCGATGTCGAAGCGGGTGGTCAAGCCGCGCACTTTCAGCACCGGGCCATGGTCGTGGCGCACCGTGCCGGGTGCCTGCCGCTGCGCTTCGGCTGCCCCGGCCCGCGCGGCGGCTTCTTGCGCATCCAGGAGCGGAAACGGGGCGGGCTGGTCGGTGCCATGCATCGCGCCCAGCCGCGGCACGGCCGACAGCAAGGCGCGCGTGTAGGCATGTCGAGGGGCGGCGAATACCGCGTCGCAGCTGCCCCCTTCCACCTTCTCGCCGCGGTACATGACCAGCACGCGATCGGCCACCTCGGCCACCACGCCCATGTCGTGGGTGATGAAGATCACGCCCATGTCCATGTCTTGCTGCAACTGGCGGATCAATTCGAGGATCTGGGCCTGGATGGTCACGTCCAGGGCGGTGGTGGGCTCGTCGGCGATCAGCAATCGCGGCTTGCACGAGAGTGCCATCGCGATCATGACGCGCTGGCGCATCCCGCCGGACAGCTGGTGCGGATAGCGGTCCAGGATGGCACGGGCCTCCGGGATGCGCACGCGTTCGAGCATGCGCAGCGTCTCGGCGCGGGCAGCCGCCGCATCCAGGTCCTGGTGCAGCTGCAGCGCTTCGGCGATCTGCTTGCCGGCGGTGAAGCTCGGGTTCAAGGAAGTCATGGGCTCCTGGAAGATCATGGCCACATCGGCACCGCGGACCCCTTGCAGCGTGCGTTCCGGCGCCCGGATCAAGTCCAGGACCTCGCCGCTGCGCCGGCGCAGCTGCATGTCGCCACGGGTGATCTTGCCGCCGCCGTACTCGACCAGGCGCATCAGCGCCAGCGCCGTGACCGACTTGCCGGAACCGGATTCGCCCACGATGGCCAGCGTCTCGCCCCGGTCGACATGGAACGAGACACTGCGCACGGCTTGCACCGTGCGTTCGGGTGTCGCGAAGCACACCGTCAGGTCGTCGACCTGGACGACGCGCTTGGATTCCATCGTTGCCATCATTTTTCCTGGCGCGGGTCGAGCGCGTCGCGCAGCCCGTCGCCAAGCAGGTTGAAGCCCAGCACCACCAGGAAGATGGCCGAGCCCGGGAAGATCGACATCCAGGGCGCCTGGATCATGAAGTTCTTGGCCGTATTCAGGATGGAGCCCCACGACGGTTCGGGCGGCTGCAGGCCCAGCCCCAGAAACGACAGGCTCGCCTCGGCAATGATGGCCGTCGCAATGGTGATGGTGGCCTGCACGATCAGGGGCGGCATCACGTTGGGCAATATGTGACGCGCAATGATGTGCAGATCCGATGCGCCCAGCGCGCGCGCGCTTTGCACGTAGTCTTCGTTCTTCACCGCCAAGACCTGCCCGCGGGTCAGGCGAACGAACTTGGGCGCGGCCGACACCCCGATCGCAATCATCGCGTTGACCAGGCTGGGCCCCAGGAACGCGGCCAGTGCGATGGCGAGGATCAGGAACGGAATCGCCAGCAGCGCCTCGGTGACGCGCGACACGACGCTGTCGACCCAGCCGCCGAAGTAGCCGGCGACCAGGCCGAAGGGCACGCCGACGACCAGCGCAATGAAGACCGACACCAGG
>DASXKG010000458.1:0-1786 GCA_036496965.1 Variovorax sp. | reverse complement strand
GAGGGCTTCAGGTCGAGCAGCACCGGCGTCTCGCGGCCCATGCGGTCGAGCGCCTGCAGGTCGATGTCCAGCCCCACCCGCCCGGCAATGGCCGCCAGGTGGACGATGCCGTTGGTCGAACCGCCGATGGCCAGCAGCACCCGCATGGCGTTCTCGAAGGCGGCGGGCGTCAGCACCTGGTCGATACGCAGGCCGTCGTGCGCGATGCGCACCGCCTGGGCGCCGGTCTGCTCGGCGATGCGGATGCGGTCGGCCGTCACCGCGGGCGGCGAAGCGCCGCCGGGCATCGTCATGCCGAGCGCCTCGGCGATGCAGGCCATGGTGCTGGCCGTGCCCATCACCGAGCAGGTGCCGACGCTGGCCACCAGCTGGTGGTTGACCTCGCCGGTTTCCTCGGCGTCGATCTCGCCGGCGCGATAGCGCGCCCAGTAGCGCCGGCAGTCGGTGCAGGCGCCGACGCGCTCGCCGCGATGGCTGCCGGTGAGCATCGAACCGGTGATCAGCTGGATCGCGGGCAGGCCGGCCGAGGCCGCGCCCATCAGCTGCGCGGGCACGGTCTTGTCGCAGCCGCCGATCAGCACCACCGCGTCCATGGGCTGCGCGCGCACCATCTCCTCGGTGTCCATCGACATCAGGTTGCGCAGGTACATGCTGGTCGGTGCGGCGAAGCTCTCGTGCACCGAGATGGTCGGGAACTCCATCGGCAAGCCGCCGGCCAGCATCACGCCGCGCTTGACCGCCTCGACCAGCTGCGGCGCGTTGCCATGGCAGGGGTTGTAGGCGCTGCCGGTGCTGGCGATGCCCACCACCGGCCGGTCCAGCGCCGCATCGGTGTAGCCCGCGCCCTTGATGAAGGCCTTGCGCAGGAAGAGCGAAAAGCCGGAGTCACCGTAGCTGGTCAGGCCCTTGCGCATGCCGGTGGCGGGCGTGCCGTCGGCTTCGAAAGCTGATTTCTTGCTGGACATGGGGCGCCTTTCCGCGGAGTCGATGCCCGAGCATTGTTCCAGGGTTCGGGCCCGAAGCCCCCGCAAACCCGTCCGGCTCGCCGGCTCGCTATGCTCGGTGCTCGAACCAAACGCCATGACTTCCAACGCGCCCGCCAGCCCCCCGGATTCACCCCTTCGCCATGGCCGCTCGATCGCCTGGCTGGTCGCCGCGGCCTTCTTCATGGAGAACCTCGATGCCACCGTGATCGGCACGGCGGTGCCGGCCATGGCGCAGAGCTTCGGCGTGGTGCCGGTGGCGCTGTCGATCGGCATCAGCGCCTATCTGCTGGCGCTGGCCGTCTTCATTCCGGTCAGCGGCTGGGTGGCCGACCGCTTCGGGCCGCGCCATGTCTTCGCCGCCGCGCTGCTGATCTTCACGCTCGCCTCCGTCGGGTGCGGGCTGGCCCCGAGCCTGCCGCTGTTCGTGCTGGCGCGGAGCGTGCAGGGCATCGGCGGCGCGCTGATGGTGCCGGTGGGCCGGCTGATCGTACTGCGCAGCACGCCCAAGAGCGGCCTCGTGAAGGCCCTCGCGACCATCACCTGGCCCGGCCTCGCGGCACCGGTGCTGGGGCCGCCGCTGGGCGGTTGGATCGCCAGCACCTGGAGCTGGCACTGGATCTTCTTCCTGAACCTGCCGCTGGGCCTGCTGGCCATGGGCTTCGCGTTGCGCTGGATCGACGACGCGCCCGGCCAGCACAGGCCCTTCGACTGGATCGGCTTCGTGACCAGCGGCGCCGGCCTGGCCGCCCTGATGTTCGGCATGGACCTGCTGAGCCACGGTTCGTCCGGCGGCACGTTGC
>DASXKG010000457.1:0-2234 GCA_036496965.1 Variovorax sp. | reverse complement strand
GACGCAGCTGCGCTTCTGGAAGGAGCGCTTCGCGAACGCACCGACGCCGAAGGCGCCGCGCACCGACAAGCCGCGCCGCGCCGGCATGAGCGGCCAGGGCGGCTCCGACTGGATTCGCGTCGACGGCGAGCTGACCGAGCGCCTGCGCGAAGTCGGCCATCGCCATGACGTCACGCTCAACATGCTCACCCTCGGCGTCTACATCCTGATGATGAGCAGCATCGTCGAGAGCCGCTCGATCGTGATCGCGACGCCGGTGCGCGGCCGCGAGGAGCCGGATCTGGAACCCGTCATGGGCTTCTTCAACAATGTGCTGCCACTCTCGTTCCAGATCGACAAGGCGCTCGCCTTCGGCGAGTTCATGCACTACGTCAAGTCGGAGCTGGTGGCGATCATGGGCAACCAGCAGATTCCCTTCGAGCGGCTGGTGAGCGAGCCGGAGTTCGCGGCCCGCGCCCAGGGGGTCGGTCTCTACCAGGCGCTGTTCTCCTTCCAGGATGCGCGCGAGCGGCCGAAGACCATCGGCGGCCTGGCGGACCGCCAGATCCACCTGGCACCCAGCGGTGCCACCGACGACCTCGGGATCTGGCTGATGGACAAGGCCGGAGGCATCGAAGGTGCCGTGGTCTACAACGCGGACATCTACCTCGGCGAGACCGGTGCGGCGTTCAAGGATCGCTACATGGAACTGCTGCGCCGCGTGGCCGACACGCCCGACGAGACGCTGGAGGCCATCACCTCGGCCGAGCATTCGCCCAGCGCGACCTACCTGAAGCGGCTGGCCGCTGCCGAAGCCGGGCCCGAAACCGCCGGCAGCGCGCAGGAAGCCGCCCGCGCCGGCCAGAAGCAGGCTCTGCTGCTGCCGGAGCAGGCCCGGTTGGCGCAGATCTGGGCCAGCGCCCTCGGCATCGACGTCAACGAGATCAGCGCCAACGAAAGCTTCTTCGACCTCGGCGGCGACTCGCTGCTGGCGATGCGGGTGATCCAGCAGGCCGAGCAGGTGATGGGCTTCCGGGTGGAGCCCCGGCGCTATGTGTTCGAGACGCTGGGACAGCTGGCGGTGGCGGCCGCCGGCACTGCGATCGACCTGCAGGAGCAGCAGCCGGCCGTGGCCGACGGCAGCGGCAAGCGCGGCCTGCTCGGGCGCATGTTCTCCGGCTGGGGCCGCAAGGCCTGAGGCGACGGCCGTGTCGGTGCGCCGCCTTTCCTGGCCGGGACCCTGCCTGATCTGGCAGGTCGACCTGGATTCGCCGCCGAACCCGGAATCGCTTGCCAGCCTGTCCCCGGCCGAGCAGGAACGCGCCGCGCGCTTCGTCTTTGCGCGCGACGGCGCGCGCTACCGCGCCGCGCATGCCGCGCTGCGCCAGCTGCTGGCGGACGAGACCGGCATCGCCGCGCAGCGGCTGGAATTCGCCTTCGGCGAATTCGGCAAGCCGGCGCTGGCCCGGTCCGCGCCAGGCCTGCACTTCAACCTCAGCCACAGCCGGTCGATGGGCCTGATCGCCATCAGCCACGGCGCCGAAGTGGGGGTCGACGTCGAGCTGCAGCGTCCGATGCCGGACGCGCTGGAACTGGCGGCAAGCTATTTCACGCCGCATGAGATCGACACGCTGCAGGCGCTGCCGCCCGGCGCCCGCGACCACGCCTTCCTGGTCGGCTGGACCCGGAAGGAGGCCTTCCTGAAGGCGCTGGGCCTCGGGATTTCCGTCGACTTGCGCACGGTGGATGTCGGCCTCGACGGCGCCGCGCGCAGCGTCGCGTACATGGCCGGCGACCGCCGCCGCACACTGCGCGTGGCCGCCATCGTGCCGGCGCCAGGTGCTGTCGGCGCGGTCGCCCTCCTCGATGCGGACGGCGCGGATGGCGATGCCGGCGCGTTCGGCACGGCATCACTCGAATTCTCGTCATGATCCCGTTCTATTTCGGTCCGGCGAATCGCCAGTTGTTCGCCATCTATCACGCACCGCCGAACACGGTGGAGGTGCGCTCGGCCTTGCTGCTCTGCGGGCCCTTCGGCCATGAGGCCATCCGCATCCACCGCCTGTTCCGGGTGCTGTCGGAACGCGTCGCGCGCCAGGGCATCGCGGTGTTGCGTTTCGACTACTACGGTTGCGGCGAATCCGGCGGCGAGGATGGCGAGGGCGAGATGAAGGGCTGGAAGCTGGACCTGCTGCGCGCCCACGAGGAACTGGCGCGCCGCTCCGGTGCGCCGCGCGTGAGCTGGCTGGGGGCGC
>DASXKG010000456.1:0-4427 GCA_036496965.1 Variovorax sp. | reverse complement strand
CTGCCTGGCCCCGCTCGAGCTGCCGCCCGACGCACTCGAGATGGAGGTCGCCCGGCTGTCGACCGGGGAGCGGCAACGGCTGGCCCTGGTGCGCTCTCTCGCGCGACAGCCCGCCGTGCTGCTGCTGGACGAGCCGAGTGCATCGCTCGACACCGCATCCACCACGGCCATGGAGGCGCTGCTGCAGGTCCGGCTGGAAGCGGGTTTGTCGATCCTGTGGGTGACGCATTCGCCCGAGCAGGCCGGACGCATGGGCCGCCGGCGCTTCGAATTGGCCGATCGAAGGCTCGTCGCGCTGTGAACAGCGTCCACCTCGGTGCGCTCGACGTCGCGCTGGCCGCGGTGCTGGTGCTGGTCAACGCGGGCGTCTCGATGGCGATCGGATTGCAGCTGCATCGGCAGGTGCTCTGGGCCGCGACGCGCATGGTGGTGCAGCTGCTGCTCGTCGGGCTGCTGCTGCGCATCGTGTTCCAGGCTGCCTCGCCCGGCGCCACGCTGTTCATCGTGCTGCTGATGATCGCTGCCGCGGCGCGCGAGGTCGCGGTGCGGCCACGCCAGCGGCTGCGCGCGGGCGGCAACTTCCGCATCGGCGCGCTGGTCGTCGCCACGTCGAGCGTGGCCACGGTCGTTCTGGCCCTGCTCACGGCGATACGGCCGCAGCCCTGGTACGACCCGCGCTATGCCATACCGCTGATGGGCATCGTGCTGGGCAGCGTGCTCAATTCGGCCAGCCTGGGCCTGGACACCTTCCTCGACGGCGCGGAAGGCCGGCGCCAGGCCATCGAAGCGCAGCTCGCACTCGGGGTGCCGATGCGCCAAGCCCTGGGCGAACTGGTCCGGACCTCGATCCGGCGCGGCATGATCCCGATCATCAACCAGATGTCCGCGGCGGGCATCATCACGCTGCCCGGCATCATGACCGGCCAATTGCTGGCCGGCATGGACCCCGTCGAGGCCGTCAAGTACCAGATCCTTCTCTTGTTTCTCCTGACCGGCGCAGGCGGCCTGGCCGCGGCCGGCGCCGTCTATCTGGCGGCTCGGTCGATCACCGACGAGCGACAGCGACTTCGGCTGGATCGGCTGCGCTCGCCGTAGCTCAGATCGGGACTACGCGCGCGCCTTCGCCGTTGCCCTGGATCACGACCCGCTGGCCCACGCGAAGCCCCGGCACGACCGGCTGGGTAACCTCGACCAGCACGCCGTTGTCGGTGCGCACGAACACCGCCTGGCCCGGCATGGGTGGGGCGGCATTGTTGGCGACGGAGGCGCCGGCCATCGATCCTCCGATGGCGCCCGCCACCATGGCGACGTCGCGGCCCGTGCCGTTGCCGATCAGGCTGCCGAGGCCGGCACCGGCCACGCCGCCGACGATTGCGCCGACCCCGGTGTGGGCGGGGCTCTGGATGGTCGTCGGCGTGATCTGCTCGACCGTGCCCTGGCGCATCATCATCGGCGGCGGCGGGGCCGGCGCGGCGCAAGCCGCGAGGACGAGAGCCAGCACGAGGGCCCCGAGGCGTACGAACAGCTTGAACATGGCAGGTGCTCCTTGAATGAAGATGGCGCCGGCCCGGTCGGGCACAACAGGCGAACGAAGAGTTCTATCGCTTTCCAGGGGCGCCCGCAATGCGAGCGCGGAGATAGCACCGATCCGTTTGCCGCATGGCGGCGCTCAGGCACAGGTCAGGCGATATGATTCGCGCAACATGTCGCCGGGCCCGCCGGCCCGGCGACCCTGCTCGCATCCCCTACCTCACATGCACGCCACACTGGCCTCGATGGACTGGTTCCCGCTGGCCCTGTCGATCAGGGTCGCCACGGCCGCGACACTGCTCGCGCTGCTGCTGGGCGTGGCGCTCGGCTGGGTGTTTGCGCGCAAGCGCTTTCCGGGGCGCACCGTGCTGGAGGCGCTGTTCATGCTGCCGCTGGTGCTGCCGCCCACTGTCATCGGCTACGCGATCCTGGTCGTGGCGGGTCGCCGCGGGCCCCTGGGCGGCTGGCTGCGCGAGCACTTCGACTACACCATCATCTTCAGCTGGCACGGCGCGGTCGTGGCTTCGGCCATCGTGGCGCTGCCGCTGGTCCTCAAGTCGGCCAGCGCCGCCTTCGAGGGCGTCGACCGCTCGCTCGAAGCCGCGGCCACCACCTTGCGCCAGTCGCCGCTGTCGGTCTTCCTGCGCGTCACGCTGCCCCTGGCGTGGCCGGGCATCCTGGCCGGGACGCTGCTGGCCTTTGCGCGGGCGATGGGGGAATTCGGCGCCTCGCTGATGGTCGCCGGCTCGATTCCCGGCCAGACCCAGACCCTGTCGATGGCCATCTACGACGCGGTCCAGGCGGGCAAGGACGACCTGGCGCTGGTCCTGGTCGTCATCACCTCATTGCTTTCCATCACCGTGCTGGTCCTGTCGAACCGGTTCTTCTCGCTTCGCTGACTTCTTCAAGGATCCGATCCATGCGTGTGTCCCGACTTCTTTCCATCGCCCTCGCCTTGGCGCTGCCGCTGGCCGCTTCCGCGCAGCAACTCACCGTGTCGGCCGCGGCAAGCCTCACCGACGCGTTCAAGGAACTGGCGCCGAAGTTCGAAGCCGCGAAGCCGGGTGCGCAGCTGCGCTTGAATTTCGCCGCCTCCGGCGCGCTGCTGCAGCAGATCGCGCAGGGTGCGCCGGTGGACGTGTTCGCCAGCGCCGACCAGGAGACGATGGACCGTGCGCTGGCGCAAAAGCTCATCGAGCCGGACACGCGCAAGAACTTCGCGAGCAACAGCCTGGTGCTGATCGAACCCGCCAAGGACGGCCCGAACCTGAAAACCCTGCAGGACCTGGCCGGCGCGCCGGTGAAGCGGATCGCGATCGGCAAGGTCGAGACGGTGCCCGTGGGCCGCTACACCCAGCAAGCCCTGGAAAGCGCCCAGCTCTGGCAGCCCTTGCAGCCGAAGTTCGTGCAGGCCGACAGCGTGCGCCAGGTGCTCGACTACGTGAGCCGCGGCGAGGCGGAAGCCGGCTTCGTCTACCGCACCGACGCCGCGATCATGGGCGACAAGGTCCAGATCGTGCTGACCGCGACCGGCCACACGCCCGTGACCTACCCCGTCGCCGTCGTCAGCGAGAGCAAGGAGAAGGCGCTGGCGAAGGACTTCGTCGCCTTCCTCGGCAGCGATGCGGCGCAACAGGTGCTCGCCAAATACGGCTTCGGCAAGCCCTGAGCGGCTCGACTTTGATGCAAGCCTGTCTCCGGCGCGCCACCCGATGATCGACATCGACCTGCAGCTTTCAGTCGGCGACGGCCTGCGCCATTTCGACCTGCAGGCGCGCTTTCGCACCGAGGCAGCGTTCGTGGCGCTCTACGGGCCCTCGGGCGCCGGCAAGACCCTGACCCTGCAGGCGGTGGCCGGCCTGCTGAAGCCGGACGCCGGCCACATCCGCATCGACGGCCGCACCCTTTTCGATTCGGCCGCCGGCGTGAACCTGCCGGCGCGCGAACGCCGCATCGGCTACCTGTTCCAGCACTACGCCCTGTTCCCGCATCTCTCGGTGCGCGAGAACGTCGGCTTCGGCCTCACCAGCTGGAGCCGGCGCCGGTTGTCGGCCGCGGACCAGGAGCAGGTGCAGTCGCTGCTCGACACCTTCGGCCTGGCCGCGATGGCCGACAGCCGGCCGCGCACGCTCTCGGGTGGCCAGCAACAGCGCGTGGCCCTGGCCCGGGCGCTGGCCAGCCAGCCGAAACTGCTGCTGCTCGACGAGCCATTCGCGGCGCTCAATCCGATGCTCAAGGGCAGCCTGCGCCGCGAACTGGCCGAGGTGCGCCGGCGCTGGGACATTCCGGTGCTGATGATCACGCACGACATCGAGGACGTGCTGGAACTCGGCGACGCCGCCTTCGTTTTCCACGAGGGCCGGGTGGTGCAGGAGATCGACCTGCACAGCGGAGTCGCCCACGACCTGCTGGTGCAGGAGCTGGGCGGCAGCCCGAAGGTGCCGGAGTCGGCGCTGCGACGTCGCATCCGCGGCCTGCTCGAAGGCACGGGCGAGGCCTGAGGCCGATCCTCGGCCCCGCCCCGGACGCCGGCATCAGGCTCGGCCGCTGCTCATGGCTTCAGCTCGCCGAAGACGGTCGGGACCAGCTCCGACACCGTCGGATGGATGTGCATCGTGCGCCGCAGCGTGCGCGCATCGCCGCCGGCGGACATGGTGTCGAGGATGCCGTGGATGGCCTCGTCGCCACCGACGCCAAGAATCGCGGCGCCGAGAATGGCCTCGGTCTTCGCATCGACCACCACCTTCATGAAGCCTGCGGTCTCGTCCTTCTCGACCGCGCGCCCGACGCGCGTCATCGGCCGCTGCCCGACCCGCACTTCCCGGCCGCCGGCACGTGCCTGCGTCTCGGTCAAGCCGACGCGGCCGAGCGGTGGATCGATATAGAGCGCATAGGCG
>DASXKG010000455.1:0-3094 GCA_036496965.1 Variovorax sp. | reverse complement strand
CGCGTCCAGGGTGAGAAAGTGGCCGTTGGCGAAGACCCAGGTGGTGGCCGCGGCCACGGCCACGCAGCGCAGGCCGGTCTCGCGGCCCCACAGGCGCGCGCCGGTGTAGCCGACCGCCAGCACGGTCAGAAAGCTCGCCAGGGCCGGCCACAGCCGCGCGGCAAAGGCGTTGACGCCGAACAGATGCAGGAAGATCGCCCCGATCCAGTACTGCAGGGGCGGCTTCTCGAAGTACAGCAAGCCGTTCAGGCGCGGGGTGACCCAGTCGCCGCTTCTCATCATCTCCAGCGACAGCGTGGCGTAGCGGCCCTCGTCGGGGTCGATCAGCGCCCGCCCGGCGATGCTGCCGAACCAGACCACCGCCAGCAAGGCGAGCAGGAGGTACAGCACGGCGTTCGGCACTGCGGCGGCAGGGGATCGGGGCGCAGGACTCAACGCGCCGGGAGAAGCAGTTGGTTGAAAACTCATGGACAAGGGCTGGCCCAGCCGGGCCGCTCGGGAACGTCGAATGGAAATCGACGGCCGGTGATTTTACCGGCCGCCCGGGGGAGCCACCTTTCCCCAATCTGAACGCCAGGTCAGGTTTCGGTTCCGGGTCGGTTCAGAGCTGATGGCTGACCAGCCTGAATTCCGGGTCGTCGGCAAAGCGCTTGATCGAGAAGCCCAGGTTCTTCATGAGCTTCAGCATCTCGGTGTTCGAGGCCAGCACCAGCCCGTCGATCTCTTCCAGGCCCTTCTCGCGCGCGGCATCGATGATGCTTTCCATCAGGCGCGAGCCGATGCCCTTGCCGGCGAAGTCGTCGGCCACCAGCAGCGAGAACTCGCAGCTGGTCTGGTCCGGGTTGGTGATGTAGCGCGACACGCCGATGACGCGCTCGGTCTCGCTGACCTGGCCGTCCTCGTCCGTGACGCGCTGCTTGTGCACGGCCACCAGCGCCATCTCGCGGTCGTAGTCGATCAGCGTGAAGCGTGACAGCATGCTGGGCGGCAGTTCGTGGAACCACGAGGCGAAGCGGAAGTAGCGGTTCTGCGGCGACAGGTTCTGCACCAGGTCCTGCAGCATCTGCGCGTCGCCGGGGTGGATCGGGCGCACCGTGTAGGCGCCGCCGCCGCGCAGCGGCCAGACCCGCTCGTAGCGCATCGGGTAGGGCAGGATCGCCAGGTGGTCGTAGCTGTTGACGCGGCCGCCGACCGTCTGGGGCGTGTCGTCGATGACGATGCGCGCATCCACCGCCACCGCGCCGGAGGCATCGATGATCACCGGGTTGATGTCCATCTCGCGCATTTCGGGCAGCTCGCACACCATCTCGGACAGGCGCAGCAGCAATTGCTCCAGCGCCTTCATGTCCACCGGCGGGGCGCCGCGCCATTCGCCCAGGGTCTCGGCCACGCGCGCGCGCTCGATCAGGTGGCGGGCCAGGAACTGGTTCAGCGGCGGCAGTTCCATCGCCCGGTCGTCGATCAGCTCGATCATGGTGCCGCCGGCACCGAACACGATCACCGGCCCGAAGGGCTCGTCGGTCACCAGGCCGACGTGGATCTCCCGACCGCGCCGCGCCCGCGCCATCTTCTGCACCGTCACGCCATGGATGCGTGCCTGCGGCAGCAGGCGGCCGATGCGTTCCGTCATGTCGCGGTAGGTGTCGCGCACGCCGGCGGCATTCATCACGTCGAGCACCACGCCGTCGACGTCGGACTTGTGACTGATGTCGGGCGAATCGATCTTCAGCGCCACCGGAAAGCCCAGTTGGGTGGCGATCATCATCGCCTCATTGGCGTTGCGCGCCAGCAGGGTCTGCGTGATCGGGATGTGGAAGGAGGACAGCAGCGTCTTCGATTCCATCTCGGTCAGCACCTTGCGCCGTTCGGCCAGCACGCTCTCGATGACCAGGCGGGCGCCTTCGATGTCCGGCTTGGCCAGCGTCGACAGCGGCGGCGGCGTCTGCTGCAGCAGCTGCTGGTTGCGGTAGAAGGCCGCGATGTTGCCGAAGGCGCCCACCGCCGCCTCGGGTGTGCGGAAGGTCGGAATCGCGGCCTCGCTGAGGATCAGGCGGCCGCCGCCGACGCTGGCGTCGCCCATCCAGCACGACAGCACGGGCTTGCGCAGCGACCCCTTCGCCTCGGCCACGGCGCGCGCCACCGCTGCCGCATCCGCGCCGGGCTTGGGCGAATAGATCACCAGCAGGCCGTCGATCCGGGGGTCGTTGCCTGCGGCCTCGATCGCCGCCTGGTAGTGGGCGGCATCCGCGTCTTCCGACAGGTCGATCAGGTCCGACAGCGAGGCCGCGGGCGGCAGCAGCGGCTGGAGGGCGGCCGCCGTCTCGGGCGCCAGGGTGCCGAGTTCGAGCGCGATCTCGTTGACCCAGTCGGCCGCCAGCACGCCGGGGCCGCCGCCGTTGGTGACGATGCCCAGGCGCCGGCCCACGGGCCGGTAGCGGGAGGCGAGGCACTTGGCCGCCGAGAACAGCTCGACGAAGGAGCGCACCCGCACCGCACCCGCGCGGCGCAGCGCCGCGTCGAACACCTCGTCGCCGCCGACGATGGCGGCGCTGTGCGTCTGGGCCGCCCGGCTGCCGGCCGGCTTGCGGCCGGCCTTGAGCACCACCACCGGCTTGGCGTTGGCCGCCGAGCGCAGCGCGCTCATGAAGCGGCGCGCGTTGGAGATGCCTTCGAGGTAGACCACGATGCTTTGCGTCTGCTCGTCATTGGCCAGAAAGTCCAGCACCTGCGCGATGTCGACCGAGGTGTGCGGCCCGAGCGAGACCACGCAGGAGAAGCCGACGCCGTTTTGCGCCGCCCAGTCGAGCATGGAAGCCGTCAGTGCCCCGGATTGCGACACCACCGCCAGGGAGCCGGCCTTGGCGAGCGGGCCGGCCGCGCTGGCATTGAGCTGCAGCTTCGGGCGCTGGAAACCCAGGCTGTTCGGCCCCAGCAGGTGCATGCCCTCGCGCCGTGCGATCCTGGCCAGCGCCTGCGCCGCATCGGCGCCGATGCCGTTCGAGACCACCAGCGCCGCGCGGCAGCGCATGCGGCCGGCCACCTCGACCGCGGCAGCCAGATCCGCGGGCGGCAGCGCGATGATGGCCAGGTCGGC
>DASXKG010000454.1:0-5627 GCA_036496965.1 Variovorax sp. | reverse complement strand
CCCCCGCTTTTGCCAACGCAAATCAAGCCGCCCGTTGCTGGAAAAAGCCGTTGCGCAGCGCCTGCATCTGGCCCAGTGCAATCGCGTGGCCGCGCGCAGCCGCCTCGGCCAGCCAGCGCATGGCCATGTGTTCGTTCTTCGGAACGCCTTCGCCCGACAGGTAGCAGCGCGCAAGGCACTGCATGGCATTGGCATTGCCCTGCTCCGCGGCGAGTTCGAGCCAGTAGCGGCCGGCCTGGTGTCTTCCCTCGACGAAGAACATTTCTCCGATGTCCGCCTGTGCGTCGGCATTGCCGGCGTCGGCCAAGGCGAGCACTGCCTTGTCTTCAGCGCTCAATCTGCAGTCGACCAATTCGATGAGGTCTTCCAGCGCGATCCTGGCGCGCCCGCGCGCGTCGGGCCTGTCTTTTCGCACCGTGCCATCCTCGATGCGGCGCCACCAGGTGCGCTGGCTGAGTCCTGTGATGGCGATGGCGGCCTGGATGCTGATGGGGGTTGTGGTGGGGGCTTGCCGCGAATCGCGCTCGATGCGGCAGCGATCGGCAAGGATTTCTGAAGGCATTCGGTTTTCTCCCTGACTGGCGCAACACCTCGGAGCGAGGCGTCCCGCACTCTAGGAATACGACAAGCGGGCGTCTACGAGACGCGTCTGTCTCGGCGGGAGAAAATTCGCCAATTGGCGCCGGGTCGAATTCGATGATTGCTGGCGCCACGGCTGCCCGCGGACCTCGTGCGGGAGTTCCAACCGGGCATCGAGCCGGCCGGCGACGGGCTCAGTGCCCCGGCACCAGAAAATCCTGGCTGATCCGCCATCCCAGTTCGTTGACCCGGTCCAGGAACTGCGTCAGATAGGCATGCAGGCCCGTGGCGAGGATCTCGTCGACGGTCGCGTAGTGCAGGTCGCTGGCCAGCTTGCCGGCCCGGCGCTGCGTCTCTGCACTCTGGTCGTTCTTGACCTTGTCGAGGTTGGCGACCACCTCGTTCAGGCTGGCATGCAGCGAGCGCGGCATGTCGGCGCGCAGGATCAGCAGTTCGGCCACCCGCTCGGGCTTGATCACGTCGCGGTACACCTTGCGGTAGATCTCGAAGGCGGAGACGCTGCGCAGGATGGCGCTCCAGTGATAGAAGTCGTATTCCTGGTCTTCCTCGGTGGCGGTGCCGAAGAATTCGCTGTTCAGCGCATGGAACTTCACGTCGACCAGCCGCGCGGTATTGTCCGCGCGCTCGAGGAAGGTACCCAGGCGCGAGAAATAGAAGGCCTCGTCCTGCAGCATGGTGCCGAGCGTGACCCCGCGCGAGAGGTGCGAGCGGAACTTGACCCACTCGAAGAACTGCGCCGGGTCGCGCTCGAAATCGCCCGCGCGCAGCATGCGGTTGACTTCCAGCCAGGTGGTGTTCTGCGTTTCCCAGGCTTCGGTGGTGAGCGCGCCGCGCACCGCCCGCGCGTTCTCGCGTGCGGCGCGCAGGCAGGAGAGGATCGACGACGGATTCGACTCGTCCCGGACCATGAAATCCATCACCTCGGCGGGCTTGAAGTTCTCGTGCTTTTCCTTGTAGAGCGGCAGCAGTTCGCTGATCGACAGCAGGCCCTGCCAGCCGTACTGGGCGACTTCGGCCGACTGCGGCAGCAGCGAGGTCTGGTAGTTGATGTCGAGCATGCGGGCGGTGTTCTCCGCCCGTTCGGTATAGCGCGACATCCAGTAGAGGTGATCGGCGGTGCGTGAGAGCATGATTTTTCTTCCCTCGGATCAGGACGACTGGGTCTGCGTCTGCGACTGCACCTCGGCGCGCGGCCGGGCGCTGCGGTCGCCCTCGAGAATCCAGGTGTCCTTGGTGCCGCCGCCCTGCGACGAATTCACCACCAGCGAGCCCTCCTTCAGCGCCACGCGGGTGAGGCCGCCGGGCACCATCTGCACTTCCTTGCCCGACAGCACGAAGGGCCGCAGGTCGATGTGGCGCGGCGCGATGCCCGCCTCGACGAAGGTGGGTGAGGTCGACAGGCTGAGCGTCGGCTGGGCGATGTAGCCGTCCGGCTTGGCCAGCACGGCCTTCTTGAAGTCCTCGATCTCGGCCTGGGTGGCGGCCGGCCCGATCAGCATCCCGTAGCCGCCGGCGCCGTGCACTTCCTTGACCACCAGGTCCTTCATGTTGGCGATCGTGTAGGCCAGCTCGTCCTTGTTGCGGCACATGTAGGTCGGCACGTTCTTCAGGATCGGCTTCTCGCCGAGGTAGAACTCGACCATCTTCGGCACGTAGGGGTAGATCGACTTGTCGTCCGCGACGCCGGTGCCCACGGCATTGCAGATCACGACGTTGCCCTTGCTGTAGGCGCGCATCAGGCCGGCGCAGCCGAGCGTGGAGGTCGGGCGGAACACCTCGGGGTCGAGGAAGTCGTCGTCGACACGGCGGTAGATCACATCGACCCGGCGCGGGCCGCGGGTGGTGCGCATGTAGACGAAATCGTCCTTGACGAACAGGTCCTGCCCCTCGACCAGCTCGATGCCCATCTGCTGGGCCAGGAAGGCATGCTCGAAGTAGGCGCTGTTGTACATGCCGGGCGTGAGCACCACCACGGCAGGCTCGTTGGTCGCGGCCGGCGCGGAAGCGCGCAGGGTCTCCAGCAGCAGGTCGGGGTAGTGCGCCACCGGCGCGATCCGGTTCTGGCTGAACAGCTCGGGAAACAGCCGCATCATCATCTTGCGGTTTTCCAGCATGTAGCTGACGCCGCTGGGCACGCGCAGGTTGTCTTCGAGCACGTAGTACTCGCCGTTGCCCTGCGCGTCGGGGGCCCGCACGATGTCGATGCCCGAGATGTGCGAGTAGATGTCGTTCGCCACCTTGACGCCCACCATCTCGGGCCTGTACTGGGCGTTGTTCAGGATCTGCTCGGCCGGCACGATGCCCGCCTTGATGATTTCCTGGCCGTGGTAGACGTCATGGATGAAGCGGTTGAGCGCCGTGACGCGCTGGACCAGGCCTTTTTCCATCGACGCCCACTCGTGTGCGGGAATGATGCGCGGCAGCAGGTCGAAGGGGATCAGGCGCTCGGTGCCCGAGCCGTCCTCGTCCTTGGCGCCATAGACGGCAAAGGTGATGCCGACCCGGCGAAAGATCATTTCCGCCTCTTCGCGCCTGGACCGCATGACTTCGCCAGGTTGCTTGGCAAGCCACTGGTCATAGCGCTTGTAATGGCCTCGGACCGCTGCCCCGGGATAGGGCAGTTGCTCATACATCTCGTCGAATTTGTGCATGTGACGACCAATCTCC
Source organism: Variovorax sp. (assembly GCA_036496965.1). Taxonomy (GTDB): domain Bacteria; phylum Pseudomonadota; class Gammaproteobacteria; order Burkholderiales; family Burkholderiaceae_C; genus Variovorax. The sequence continues at coordinate 2,360 of DASXKG010000454.1, read as the reverse complement.
TATGCCATAGCTTAGCAAGTTCAAGGCCAAACCCGGCGCGAAATACCGGATCAGGGCGGCCGGGGCGGGATGTGGTGCCAGTACCTGCGCGCCTCCTGCCGTTCGCAGCGCACATCGGCCGGGGCACTGCTGGTCCAGGTGGCAGCGCCGCAGCGCGAGGACTCGACGAGGGTGATGGCGCGCTCCTGGTAGCGCGCGACCACATCCGCCGCCGGATGGCCGAATCGATTGCGATAGCCCGCCTGGACCAGGGCTACGCGCGGCTGCACCCGGTCGAGCAGCCGGGGGCTCGACGAGGTCTTGCTGCCGTGATGAGGCACCAGCAGCAGGTCGGCGGCCAGCACCGGCGTTCGCTCGACCAAGGCCAACTCCTGCAGTCGCTCGACGTCGCCGGCCAGGATGGCGCTGACGCGGCCGTTGCCCACGCGCACCACGCAGGACAGCGCGTTGGGCCTGGCCGTGAAGGCGGTGTAGTCGGATGGGATCGGATGGAGGACCTCGAAATCGACACCGTCCCACGACCAGCGCTGGCCGGCCTCGCAGCGCTGGGCCGGGCGCAGGGCCTGCAGCGGGTGCGCCGCCTCGATCGAGCTCAGCAGCGCGGCCTGCGGCTGCGTCGCGAGCACCGCTTCGGCACCGCCGGTATGGTCGCTGTCGCGATGGCTGAGGACCACCGTGTCGAGCCGCACGCCCAGCGCCCGCAGCAGCGGCACCAGCACCCGCTGGCCCGCATCGCTCTCGCCGTTGTAGCGCGGACCGGCGTCGTACAGCAGGCTGTGCGAGGCTGTGCGCACCAGCACGGCGTTGCCCTGGCCGATGTCCGCCGCCAGCACTTCGAACTCTCCCTCGGCGGGTCGGGGCGGTTCCCACAACAAGGCCGGCAGCAAGAGCGGCAGGCCGAGCGAGCGCATCGACACGGGCAGCCGCATCGCCAGCAAGGCGCCGCCCAGCACGCCGGCCGCCGCGGTCCAGAGCGGCGGCGCGGGCATCGACAGCACGGCGAAGGGCCAGTCCGCCAGCCATTGCAGCCACAGCAGCAGGAGCTGCACCGACCAGGCTGCCAACTGCCACAGCGGCGCCAGGACGACGCCGAGCATGGCCAGCGGCGTCAGCACCAGCGTGACCCACGGAATGGCGAGCGCGTTGGCCAGCAGGCCGACCACCGAGATCTGCTGGAACAGCAGCAGCGTGAGGGGCGTCAGCGCCAGCGTCACGACCCACTGTTCTCGCGCCAGCCGAACCAGCCGTGCAGCCATGCCCGCAGGCGCGCCGTCGGGTGCTGCGGCATCGGAGGCAAACAGCACGCCCACCGCCACGAAGCTGAGCCAGAAGCCGGCCTGCATCAGCGCCCATGGATCGACCGCGGTCACCGCGGCGCAGGCGAGCAGCCAGACACAGGGCCAGGGCCAGCGCCGCCCGGTGAGCCGAAGCAGGCCGATGGCCGCCAGCATGAGGACGGTTCGCTGCGCGGGCACGCCCCAGCCGCTGAACAACGCATACAGCGTGGCCAGCAGCACGCCGCCGACCACCGCCGCATGCGGCGCGGGCCACAGCAGCATGAGCCGGCTGCTGCGGCGCCAGGCGGCGCCGACCACGCGGGTGGCGAACCAGGCGAACATGCCGATGTGAAGCCCGGAGATCGACACCAGGTGCGCCACGCCGGTGACACGAAAGACATTCCAGTCGGAGGACTCGATGGCGTTCTGGTCGCCGGTGACCAGGGCCGCGATCACGCCGGCCTGGCGCTGATCGGCCACCCGCTCGAAGACCGCATCGCGCACGCGCTCGCGCAGGCGCTCCACGGGATGGCGCCAGGTGGTCGCGAGCCGCTCTGGCGGCGTATCGCGAGGGCCCGCGCGCACCGTGCCGGTGGCCTGCTCGCCCTGCTCCCACAGGCGCAGTTCCTGGTCGAACCCGTGCGGATTGACGCTGCCGTGCGGGGCACGCAGCCGCACCGTGAAGCGCCATCGTTCGCCGGCGCGCACCGGGCCCGGCAACGCGCCAGGGCCGGTGTCGCCCCGTGAGGCCCAGGCGCTGGTCCCGTTGGCATACCAGCCCAATGAGAGACGAGGCGGCACGGCCGGTGCGGCACCTGCCGCGGCCAGGGCATCCGCGCCATCGGCCCAGCGCGCCGACTCGACGGCGAACGACATCCGAAGCGCATTCGGGCCACGCTGGGGCATGGAGGCGATGCGGCCCGTGATGTCCAGATCGCGTCCCTCGACCGAAGGCTGCAAGGCCGAAGCCGAAAAAGCGCTCGCACGCCAGCCCGCGAGGCCGCCGCCGGCCAACGCGCCGAGCACGAGCGCCGAAGGCAGCACGGCCCACCCATGGCGCGGCGGAATTCGAAGCCCGACCCC
>DASXKG010000453.1:0-6945 GCA_036496965.1 Variovorax sp. | reverse complement strand
CGATCTCCGGATTGTTGGACTACGCACCGCCGCCCCAGGGACGGGTGGTGCCGCTGCGCCGCCGGCGCGCTGCATGAAGCACCAGGCAGGACCCCACATGACGACCATTCAAGTTCCTTCTACTTCTTCTTCCGGCTTCTTTGCCGCCGACGCCCTCGCGGGCCGCGTGGCGGTGGTGACCGGGGGCTCCTCGGGCATCGGCCTGGCGACCGTCGGCCTGCTGCTGGACTGCGGCGCCGCGGTGGCCCTGTGCGGGCGCAATGCCGAGCGGCTGGACAGCGCCGTCGCGGGCTTGCGCGAGACGCGCCCGAATGCCCGGCTCTTCGCACGCAGCTGCGACGTGCTCGATGCGGCTTCGGTGCAGCGCTTCGCCACCGAGAGCCAGGCTGCGCTGGGTCCGGCCTCGATGCTGGTGAACAACGCCGGCCAGGGACGCGTGTCCACCTTCGCCGATACCGACGACCGCGCCTGGACCGAGGAACTGCAGCTGAAGTTCTTCTCGGTCATCCACCCCACGCGCGCCTTCCTGCCGCAGCTCGCGGCGCAGAGGGCGCTGCAGGGCGATGCCGCCATCGTCTGTGCCAATTCGCTGCTGGCGCGCCAGCCCGAGCCGCACATGGTCGCCACCTCGGCCGCGCGGGCTGGTCTGTTGAACCTGGTGCGCTCGCTGGCCACCGAGTTCGCGCCGCAAGGCGTGCGGGTCAACGGCATCCTGATCGGCCTGATCGAGTCGGGCCAGTGGCGCCGCCGCTTCGAGACCCGTACGCAGACCGAGCTCGACTGGCCCGCGTGGACCGGCCAGCTCGCGGCGGACAAACACATTCCGCTGGGTCGACTGGGGCTTCCGATCGAAGCCGCCCGGGCGATCCTTTTCCTCGCCTCGCCCCTCGCGTCCTACACGACGGGCAGCCACATCGACATCTCCGGAGGACATTCACGCCATGCATAACCCCAACCCATCAGTCACCGTCGGCGCCGTCGTCGCGGCTTTCCTCGAGCAGTGCGGCGTCAAGGCGGCGTTCGGCGTCATCTCGATCCACAACATGCCGATCCTGGACGCCTTCGCCCAGCGCGGCAAGATCCGCTTCATCTCGGCGCGGGGCGAGGCCGGCGCGGGCAACATGGCCGATGCCTACGCCCGTTCGACCGCCAGCCTGGGCGTGTGCATCACCAGCACCGGGCCGGCCGCCGGCAACATCGCGGGCAGCCTGGTCGAAGCCCTCACCGCGGGCGCGCCGCTGTTGCACATCACCGGCCAGATCGAGACGCCCTACCTCGACAAGGGGATGTCGTACATCCACGAGGCGCCGGACCAGCTGACGATGCTGAAGGCGGTGTCCAAGGCGGCCTTCCGCGTACGCAGCGTCGAGACCGCGCTCGGCACCCTCAAGCGCGCCGTGCAGCTGGCCCTGACCGCACCCACCGGCCCGGTCAGCGTCGAGATCCCGATCGACATCCAGTCGGCGCTCACCACCATGCCGGCCGACCTGGCGCCGCTGCCGATCGCCGCGGCCGTGCCGCCGGCCGCCGCGCTCGACGCGCTGGCCGCGCAACTGGCCCAGGCGAAGCGCCCGATGCTCTGGGTCGGCGGCGGCGCACGCCACGCCGGCGCGGCCATCCGGCGGCTGCAGAAGCTGGGCTTCGGCGTGGTCACCACCACCCAGGGCCGTGGCATCGTGCCCGAGGACGATGCCGGATCGCTCGGCGCCTACAACATCCAGAAGCCCGTCGAGGCGCTCTACCAGACTTGCGACGCGATGCTGGTGGTCGGCTCCCGGCTGCGCGGCAACGAGACCCTCAAGTACGAACTGAAGCTGCCCCGGCCGCTCTATCGCATCGATGCCGATGCGGCCGCCGAAGGCCGCGGCTATGCCACCGAGGCCTTCGTCTGCGGTGACGCCGCACTGGCCCTCGAAGGCCTGGCCGACCGCCTCGAAGCGGCGAAGTTCAAGGCCGATCCGGCGCTGCTGGCCGACCTGCGTGCCGCGCACGACCAGGCCGTCGCGTCGCTCACCGATGGCCTCGGCCCCTACGCCGAACTGGTGCGCCAGCTGCAGGCCGTGGCCGGGCGCCAGTTCAACTGGGTGCGCGACGTCACGGTGTCCAACAGCACCTGGGGCAATCGCGAACTGCGCATCTTCGAGCCCAGCGCCGGCGTGCACGCCACCGGCGGCGGCATCGGGCAGGGCATGCCGATGGCCATCGGCGCGGCCATCGGCGCGGCGGTCACCGACTCGGGCCGCCAGACCTTCTGCCTGGCCGGCGACGGCGGCTTCATCCTCAACCTGGGCGAGCTGGCCTGCATGGTGCAGGAGCAGGCCCGCATGGTGATCGTGCTGATGAACGACAAGAGCTACGGCGTCATCAAGAACATCCAGGACGCGCAGTACGGCGGCCGCCAGTGCTATGCCGAGCTGCACACGCCCGACTACGCCATGCTGTGCGCCTCGCTCGCCTTGCCGCATGCGCGGGTGCAGAACCTGGACGAGCTGCCGGCGCGGCTGGACCAGGCGCTGGCCGCCAGCGGTCCCTTCCTGCTGGAGATCGACATGCTGTCGATCGGCGGCTTCAAGAGCAGCTTCGCGGGTCCGCCGACCAATACCGTCACGCAGATCCCCGCCCTCGGCGCGGCCAAGTGAGCGGAGACCTCGCATGGCTTCCATCACGCGCATTGCACTCATCGGCTGTGGTGCCATCGGCACCTCGGTGCTTGAACTTCTGCAGGGCGACGCCAACCTGGTGACAGCGGCCATCGTCGTGCCTGCCGACTTTGCGGACGGCGCGCGTGCGACGGCGCAGCGCCTGGCGCCCGGCGCCGAGGTCGTGGCCAGCGTGCCGCTCGCCGGCATCGACCTGGTGGTCGAAGCCGCCGGCCATGGCGCGATCGAGGAGCATGTGCTGCCGGCGCTGGCGCGCGGCACGGCCTGCATCGTGGCTTCCGTGGGCGCACTGTCGGCCACCGGGCTGGTCGAGAAGCTCGAAGCCGCCGCGACGGCAGGCCGCTCGCAGGTGCAGTTGATCGCCGGGGCGATCGGCGCCATCGACGCCCTTGCCGCGGCCCGCATCGGCGGCCTCGACGAGGTGCGCTACACCGGCCGCAAGCCGCCGCGCGCCTGGCTCGGCACGCCGGCCGAGCAGGGCCGCGACCTGGCCGCGCTGACCCGCGAGACCGTGATCTTCGAGGGCTCGGCGCGCGAGGCCGCTTCGCTCTATCCGAAGAATGCCAACGTCGCGGCCACCGTGTCGCTGGCCGGGCTGGGGCTGGACCGCACCCGGGTGCGCCTGATCGCCGACCCCAGCGTCGCCGACAACGTGCACCTGGTCGAGGCCGAAGGCGCCTTCGGCAGCTTCGAGCTGACCATGCGCAACAAGCCGCTCGCGGCCAATCCGAAGACCTCGGCGCTCACCGTCTACAGCGCGGTGCGCGCCCTGCGCAACCGGGTAGCGGCCGTCTCCATCTGAAGCCATCCATCCCAATCGAGAACCACGATGATGATTTCCTCCGAACTGCTCCCCCTGAACGTCGCGGGCGAATGGCGCCTGGGCGGCGGCGACGTGTACGAAAGCCTCTACCCGGCCACCAGTGAGCCGATCGCCCGGCTGCGCGCAGCCAGCCTGGCCGACGTCGACGAGGCCATCACGCGCGCGCACCAGGCCTTCCTCACCAGCGGCTGGGCGCAGCAGCTGCCGCACCAGCGCGCGGCGGTGCTGCATCGCGTGGCGCAGCTGATCCGCGAACAGGCCGAAGAACTGGCCCAGAAGCAGCGCCTGGACAACGGCAAGCCCATCAGCGAGACGCGCGCACTGGTTGCCAGCGCCGCCGGCACTTTCCAGTTCTTCGCCGCCGCGCTGGAGACGCTGGAAGAAGCCATCACCCCTTCGCGCGGCCCCTTCGTCACGATGAGCGTGCACGAGCCGATGGGCGTGGTCGCGGCGATCACGCCGTGGAATTCGCCGATCGCCAGCGAGGCGCAGAAGCTGGCGCCGGCGCTGGCCGCCGGCAACGCGGTGATCGTCAAGCCGGCCGAAGTCACGCCGCTGATGGCGCTGGAGCTGGCGCGCATCTGCGAAGAGGCCGGCGTGCCCAGGGGCATCGTCAGCGTGCTGCCGGGCAGGGGTTCGGTGATCGGCGACGCGATCACCCAGCATCCGCTGGTCAAGCGCGTGTCGTTCACGGGGGGCACCACCACGGGCAAGCACATCGCGCATATCGCGGCCGACAAGATGATGCCGGTCTCGCTCGAGCTCGGCGGCAAGTCGCCGACCATGGTGCTCGAGGACGCCGACCTGGACCATGCGGTCAATGGCGTGCTCTACGGTATCTTCAGCTCTTCGGGCGAGTCGTGCATCGCGGGCTCGCGCCTGTTCGTCGCGCGCTCGATCTACCAGGAATTCCTGAACCGCCTGGCCGAAGGCGCCAACGCGCTGCGCGTGGGCGATCCGGCGGCCGAGAACACGCAGATGGGTCCGTTGATCACGGCCAAGCACCGCGAGAGCATCGAGCGCTATGTGGAGCTCGGCGTCTCCGAGGGCGGGCGCATCCGAACCGGCGGGGTGCGCCCGCACGGCAACGGCCTGGACCGCGGCTACTTCTACAAGCCGACCATCATCGAAGGCCTCGGCAACAGCGCGCGCATCAGCCAGGAAGAGATCTTCGGACCGGTGCTGGTCGCGATGCCCTTCGACAACGAGGAAGAGCTGATCGCGCAGGCCAACGACAGCATCTATGCGCTGGCTGCCGGCGTGTGGAGCCGCGACTTCAAGCGCGCCTGGCGCCTCGGCCGCGCGGTGCAGGCCGGAACGGTCTGGGTCAATACCTACAAGCAATTCTCGGTGTCGACGCCCTTCGGCGGCTGGCGCGACAGCGGCCTGGGCCGCGAGAAAGGCCGCGAAGGCATCTTCCAGTACATGGAGCAAAAGAGCATGTACTGGGGCACCAACGAACAACCGCTGCCGTGGGCCAACTGAGGGGAGAACTGCAATGAGCGTACTCGGCATCGACCAGATCACCTACGGGGCAGACGACCTGCCCACCTGCCGCCGTTTCTTCGAAGACTGGGGTCTCGTGCTCCGCTCGGAAGCGGCCGACGAACTCGTCTTCGAGTGCCTGAACGGCTGCCGCGTCGTGCTCGCGGCGCTGGACAAGCCTGGACTGCCGCCGGCGCTGGAACAGGGCCCTACGCTGCGCGAAGTGGTGTGGGGCGTGCAGAGCGCCGCCGACCTCGACCGCTATGCCGCCGCGATTGCCAACGACCCGGGCTTCTTCGACGCCATCGCCGATGGAGCGCGCCGCATCGGCTGCATCGACCCGAACGGCCTGGCAGTGCGCCTGCAGGTCAGCCGCAAGCACGCGGTCGAGGTCGACTGCGCGGCGATGAACACCTGGAACGCCAAGCCGCGCATCAATCAGCGCGCGCCGATCTACGAGCGTGCGGCGCCGATCGAGGTCGGGCACGTGGTGTTCTTCGCCAGCGACGTGGCGGCCGCGAGCGCCTTCTATCGCGAGCGCTTCGGCTTCGTCGCCTCCGACAGCTATCCGCAGCGCGGCGCCTTCCTGCGCTGCGCGCCGGAGGGCGGCCATCACGACCTGTTCCTGCTGCAGCTGCCTTCGGGCAAGCGCGGGCTGAACCACGTGGCCTTCACCGTGCGCGATATCCATGAAGTCTTCGGTGGCGGGCTGCATTTCTCGCGCCGCGGCTGGGAAACCCAGCTCGGCCCGGGCCGCCATCCGATCTCCTCGGCCTACTTCTGGTACTTCAAGAATCCGGCCGGCGGCCTGATCGAGTACTACGCCGACGAGGACCAGCTCACCGCCGACTGGCAGCCGCGCGAGTTCGAACCCGGTCCGACCGTGTTCGCCGAGTGGGCGGTCGATGGCGGCCTGGACGGCCACACCCGGCGCCAGAAAAACGCCGAGGCGCCGCAAGGCAAGTTTTTGACGGAGAAGAAATGAACATGACCGGACCCCGATCGCTGCGTTGCATGGCCGTGCTGGCGGCGCTGCTCTGCGGCGTGAGCGCCTTCGCGCAAAGCGACGCCCAGAAGCAATTGGCTTCGAGCGCCTTCACCATCATCTCGCCGTTCCCGCCCGGCGGGCCGGTCGACACCTTGGCGCGCATCCTGTCGCAGGGCCTCACGAAGCGCTACGGCCAGCCGGTGGTGGTCGAGAACCTGGCGGGCGCGGCCGGCAACATCGGCATGGACAAGGTGCGCCGCGCCAAGCCCGACGGCCACACCCTGCTGGTGGTGCCGGCCGGCAACCTGACGATCAACCCGTCGCTGATGACGAACTTCCCATTCAACATCGACAAGGACTTCGTGCCCGTCACGATGCTGGCGAAGGCGCCCAACGTGCTCGTGACCTCGCCGAGCTCCGGCATCAAGAGCGTCAAGGACCTGGTCGCCATGGCCAAGGCCAAGCCCAACACCCTGTCTTTCGCCTCGCCGGGCGTGGGCAGCGGGCTGCACCTGGCGGGCGAGCTGTTCAAGCAACAGGCGGGCGTCGACCTGCTGCACGTGCCCTACAAGGGCACCCCGCAGGCGATCAACGACGTGCTGGGCGGTGTGGTGCCGCTGATGTTCAGCAACCTGCCGGCGGCGCTGCCCTTCATCCAGAGCGGCAAGCTGGTGGCGCTCGGCGTGACCGCGGCCCAGCGCACGCCGGTGGCGCCGGGCATCCCGACGCTGGCGGAGCAGGGCATCCCGGGCATCGACATCACCTCCTGGTACGGGCTGCTGGCACCCGCGGGCACCCCGCCCGCCGTTGCCGATCAGCTGGCCAGGGACGCGGCGGAGATCCTCGCCACGCCCGCGGTGCGCGACAACCTCAAGACCCAGGGCATGACGAGCGCGGCGATGAAGCCGGCCGAATTCGCCGCCGCCATGCGCGACGAGACGGCGGTGTGGGCCCAGATCATCAAGGCCCGCCACATCGTCGCCGAATAG
>DASXKG010000452.1:0-4163 GCA_036496965.1 Variovorax sp. | reverse complement strand
CTACTCTCCCGGCGCCTGCTCGCTGTCGCCCCATATCGCCCTGCGCGAAGCGGGCCTCGCCTTCGAACCCGTGTTGGCCAGCACCAAGACCCACAAACTGCAGGACGGCACCGACTACTACGGCATCAACCCGTTGGGGTACGTGCCGATGCTCGAACTCGACGACGGCACGCGCCTGCGCGAAGGTCCGGCGATCGTCCAGTACATCGCCGACCTGGTACCGGCCAAGAACCTCGCCCCCGCCAGCGGCACGATGCAGCGCTATCGCCTGCAGGAGTGGCTGACCTTCATCGGCACGGAGATCCACAAAGGCTTCTCGCCGATGTTCAATCCGAACATGCCGGAGGAAGCCAAGACCATCGCCAAGACCCGGTTGCTGTCGCGCCTCCAATGGCTCGACAGCCAGCTCGAAGGCAGGCAATTCCTGATGGGCGAGCATTTCACCGTTGCCGATGGCTATCTTTTCACCGTCAGCAACTGGGCCAAGCCCACCGGCATCGATCTCTCGCCCTACCCGCACCTGTTGGCATGGCAGGCTCGGGTGGCAGCGCGGCCTGCGGTGCAGGAAGCGATGAAGGTCGAAAGCCAGAACAGGTAGGGCGTACCGGCTCTAGACGTCTAGCAGCAAAGCGACGACCCCGTCCCAGCAGGGTTGCCGCTCAGGGCTTAGCCTTGGGCGCTTTCTTCCATCAAGTCACCACAACTCGCAGGTATCTCGACCCATGTCTTCACTTTTCGATCCCGTCCAGGCCGGTGACCTGATGCTGAACAACCGCATCGTGATGGCGCCGCTGACGCGCAACCGCGCGCCGAACGCCGTGCCGCGCGACATCACCGCCACCTACTACGCCCAACGCGCCTCGGCCGGCCTGCTGATCACCGAGGCGACGGCCATCAGCCAGCAAGGCCAGGGCTATGCCGACGTGCCCGGCCTCTATGGCAGCGACCAGCTCGACGCCTGGAAGCGGGTCACCGATGCCGTGCATGCCGAGGGCGGCAAGATCGTGGTTCAGCTCTGGCATGTCGGCCGGGTCTCGCACACCGATTTGCAACCCGGCAACGGCCAGCCGGTCGCACCTTCCGCCATTGCCGCCAAGACCAAGACCGTGCTGATCAAGAACGGCACACCCAGCTTCGTCGACACCTCCGAGCCGCGTGCCTTGTCGGCCGAGGAGCTGCCGGGCATCGTCCATTCGTATGCGGTGGCGGCGCGCAGCGCGGTCGAGAGCGCCGGCTTCGATGGCGTCGAGATCCACGGCGCCAACGGCTATCTGCTCGACCAGTTCCTCAAGAGCAACAGCAACCAGCGCACCGACGACTACGGCGGCAGCATTGCCAATCGCGCCCGCCTGCTGCTCGAAGTCACGCGCGCGGTGGTGGACGCCGTCGGCGGCGGCAGGACCGGCATCCGCCTTTCGCCCGTGACGCCCGCCAACGACGTGCACGACCAGCACCCCCAGCCGCTCTTCGACCACGTGGTCAGGCAGCTGGCATCGCTAGGCCTGGCCTACATCCACATCATCGAAGGCGCCACCGGCGGCCCGCGTGAACTGGACGACCGTCCCTTCGACTACGAAGCGCTGCGCGCCGTCTACCGCCAAGCCGGCGGCAAGGGCGCCTGGATGGTGAACAACGGCTACGACCGGCCGCTGGCGGAGGAAGCGCTCAAGGAAGGCGACGACCTGGTTGCCTTCGGCAAGCCCTTCATTTCGAACCCCGACCTGGTACGCCGGCTGCGCGAAGGCGCACCTCTGAATGCCTGGGACAAGAACACCTTCTACGGCGGCGACGAGGCCGGCTACACCGACTATCCGGCCCTGGCCTGACCGGCCCCCTCAGGAAGCAGCGAACCACTCGAAGTGGGGAGCGTGGGGGCCAGGCCGGCGCCGGGCCGCCCCAAGGCGGCTTGCGGCCCCTTCGGGGGGCAGCGAACCACACGAAGTGGGGAGCGTGGGGGCATATTTAATTTGCCGCGAAAGCCACACTGACGCGCAGGCCGCCCGCATCAGAGGCCTTGCCGAAGCTCAACTCGGCACCGAGCAAGGTTGCGTAACGGGCCACGATCGCCAGACCGAGGCCGGCGCCCTGCCCCAGCTTCAGCCCGGCGGCGCCCTGCGCCCAGCGCTGCAGCAGGTCGTTCTGCGCGGCCGGGGCAATGCCAGGGCCGTCGTCGAGCACACCGAGCGTCAAGCCGTCGACTTCGACGGTGATGGTGCGGCCGCCGTAGCGCAGCGCGTTGTCGATCAGGTTGTCGAGGATGCCCTCGACCAGGGCCGCATTGGCCTCGACCGTGACGGGCTCCTCCAGCCCCAGCGCACCGAGGTCCACCCCCTTCGCATCGGCGCGCGCCAGATGCCTCAGGACCGCTTCCTGCACCAGCTTGTCTAGGCGCAGCGTCTCGCGCTGCAGCCCGGTGCGCCCTTCGTCGGCCAGCGCCAGGGCCAGCAACTGGTCCACCAGGTGGCTGGCTCGCGCCTGGCTGGCGGCAATGTGCTGCAGCTGCTCGTACCAGACAGCCGGAGCCTGCTGCGCCAGCCCGTAGTCGGCCAGCGCTCGGATGCCGGCCAGCGGCGTTCGCAACTCGTGCGCCACGTTGCCGGCGAATTCGCGCTGCGCGGAAACGCTCAGCCCGAGGCGCTCGAGCAGGGCATTGAGCGTGTCGCCGAGTTGCTCGAGTTCGCGCGAGCTGCGCGCCACCGGTACCGCGGCCAAGTCGTGCGCATGGCGCTTTTCGAGCGTCTGGCGCAGCTCGTGCAGAGGCCGCAGTTCGCGTCCGATGCCGCGCCAGAGCCAGGTGGCCAGCAACGCGAGCAAGACCAGCTGCGGCGCCAGCGAATACACCAGCAGCCGCTCGACCATGGACGTACGCGCGAGCGTCGTCTGCGCGATCAGCACCCGGTAGGCGTTGTGGGTCTCGTCTTCCAGCACCACGGCGCGCATGTCCTTGCCCTCGAAGGAGACGTCGGAGAAACGGTAGTGCGCGCCATCGCTCGGCGCCGGCGCCTGCAAGCCGGGGGCACCGGCCAGCAGCGAGCCGTCGTAGCGCAACACCGCGAAGAAGACATCCTCCGACTGGTCGAACAGGACGTCGTTGACCTCGTGCGGCGAGAGCAGGAACTCGATGCCGCGCTCGCCCGCCTGCACGTTCGCCGACACCGAATAGGCATCGTCGAGCATCGCGCGGTCAAAGGCCTGTTCGGTGAAATAGTTGGCGACCGCCAGCGCCACCGCCGTGCCGGCCAGCCAGGTCAGACCCAGGGGCAGCAACACGCGGCGCAGCACGCGCGCCGTCAACGACGGCGCAGCCGGAGGTCCGCGCCGCACCGCCCAGTTCACACTCAGCCCTCCGCCTCCATCAGATAGCCGATGCCGCGCAGCGTGCGGATGACCGCGCCGCTGGCGACCAGCTTCTTGCGCAGGCGGGAGATGAAGGCCTCGAGCGCGTTGTCGCCCAGCGACTCGTCGAAGGTCGACAGCTTGTCCGACAGCTCGCGCTTGCTGATGGTGCGTCCGGGTGGGCTCATCAGCTCCCACAGCACCTCGAATTCGCGCGCCGGCAGATCCAGAGGAACGCCACCGACACCGAAGCGACGCGCGCGCCGATCGAGCCGAAGCTGCCCGAGCACCGCGATGTCTTCGGTGCCCTGCGCCCGGCGCACCAGGGCGCGCAAGCGGGCCTCGACCTCGGCCAGATCGAAGGGCTTGCCGAGATAGTCGTCGGCGCCGGCGTCGAGGCCGGCGATGCGCTCCTCGGTCCGGTCACGTGCGGTCAGCACCAGCACCGGCGTGCGGTCGCCGCGGGCCCGCGCATGTCGCAATGCGATCAGCCCGCTGGAGATGCTGCTGCCCGGGCTGGCGGTCGCCGGCAGGTTCAGGTCGAGCAGCACGGCGTCGAAGGTCTGGACCCGCCACAGGTGGTCCGCATCCTCGACATTCGTGGCCACGTCGACCCGATGCCCCGCATCACTGAAACTGCGCAGCATCACGCCACGCAGCACCGCGTCGTCTTCGATCAGGAGAATTCGCATGGGAGTCTCGCTAAGGTAGGTGGTGTTTGTACAACATCCGCAGGCCGCCCTATCGCGCATCCGGCGCCCTATGCTGGACATGGACATGCGCAGAAGGTTCAAACTTGCCATCTATCCAACCTCAGGAGCACGCAC
>DASXKG010000451.1:0-2789 GCA_036496965.1 Variovorax sp. | reverse complement strand
ACGCCCGCGGTGCGCGACAACCTCAAGACCCAGGGCATGACGAGCGCGGCGATGAAGCCGGCCGAATTCGCCGCCGCCATGCGCGACGAGACGGCGGTGTGGGCCCAGATCATCAAGGCCCGCCACATCGTCGCCGAATAGCCAGAACCCCTTTTGTCCTAACCAACCCTTGTTGATGGAGCGAACCATGACCGACCGTTATCTCGATCCCCACCAGGCGCGCCAGCGCACCCCCACCACCTACGAAGACCTGCTGGGCGACGCCATCGAGCGCGCCTTCGCGGCCGGCGTGCACGACCTTGCCGGCCTCATTGAGCGGCTCAACGAGAGCGGGCTGTCGAGCCCCAGCGGCAAGCCCTGGACCGAGGCCATCTACCGCGAAGAGATGGCGGTGCTCGGCGCCTGAGTGCGCCGGACCGTCGCCGACCTGCCAGCACCCACCCACGAGGAAGAAACACCATGACCACTTTGCACGATGACCCGGTCGACCAACTGCTCGAAGTCGGCCTGAAGGATCTCTGGTATCCGATCTGCCCCACGGGCTTCATCAAGGAATCGCCGGTTTCGCTGCGCCGCCTGGGCCGCAAGTTCGCCTTCTGGCGCGACCATGGCGGCAAGCTGCACGCGCTCGAAGACCGCTGCCCGCACCGCGGCGCGCCGCTGTCGCAGGGCGTGATCCTGGGCGACCGCCTGTCCTGCCCCTACCACGGCGTCGAAGTGCGCTGCGACGGCATCGTCACCCGCGTGCCCGGCAGCCCCGGCTGCAAGCTGGAGGGCTCGCAGGCCACGCGCTTCTACCACGTCGAGGAGCGTGCCGGCGCGGTCTGGCTGTACAACTCCAGGGAGTCGGCCGAGACCCCGCCGCCGCTGGTGCTGCCCGAGCAGCTGACCGACGACGAGACCTATGCCGGCTTCCTCTGCTACGCGGAATGGAAGGGCGACTACCGCTACGTGCTGGACAACGTCATGGATCCGATGCACGGCACCTTCCTGCACAAGCAGTCGCATTCCATGGCCGAGGGCGACTCCACCGCCAAGTTCGGCGTGCGCGCCACCGACACCGGTTTCGTGTTCGAGAAGGAAGGCCAGCGCAACGTCAACTTCGACTGGACCGAATGGGCCGACACCGGCGCGCACTGGATGCGCCTGGAGATTCCCTATCCGAAGACCGGAGGCCCCGGCGGCAACTTCATCATCATCGGCAGCTACACGCCGATCTCGCCCCTGCTCTCGTGCGCCTTCCACTGGCGCGTGCGCAAGCTGCCCCAGGGCTGGGAGCGCGACACCTGGCGCTTCCTCTACAAGAACCGGCTGGAAATGCGCCACTGGCACGTGCTCGAACAGGACCGCGTGCTGATCGAGAACATGGAGCCGGACGCGAACCAGCACGAGCAGCTCTACCAGCACGACGTGGGTGTCGTGCGCCTGCGCCGCCACCTGCGCAACCTGGCCCAGCAGCAGCTCGCGGCTCACTGAACCCGATCACCCGCCATGTCTTCACCCACGCTGAACGCCCTGGTGCACACGATGCGCCACGAAGCCGACGGGATCGTCAGCGTCGAGTTCCGCCCGGCTTCGCCCGAGGTGGACTTCCCCGCCTTCGAGGCCGGCTCGCACATCGACCTGCATCTGCCCAACGGGCTGGTGCGCAGCTACTCGCTGTGCAACCCCTCGACCGAGCGCCAGCGCTACGTGGTGGGTGTGCAGAACGACCGCAAGAGCCGCGGCGGCTCGCGCTACGTGCACCAGCAGCTGCGCGTGGGCACCACCGTGCAGATCTCGGTGCCGCGCAACAACTTCAAGCTGCGCGAGGAGGCCGGGCGCTCGGTGCTGGTCTCCGGCGGCATCGGCGTCACGCCCATCTGGTGCATGCTGCAGCGGCTGGCGGCCATCGGCAAGCCGGTCGAGCTGATCTATTGCGCGCGGGCACGCAAGGAGGCGGCCTTCTGCGACGCGATCGCGGCACTGGCGGCCGAGAAGTCGATCGCGCTGACCTGGCATTTCGACGAGGAACAGGGCGGCCCGCCCGAGCTCGCGGCGCTGCTGGCAGGCAAGGGCGCCGACAGCCACTTCTACTGCTGCGGGCCGACCCCGATGCTCGACAACTTCGAGAAGACCTGCCTGCAGCTCGGCTTCGGCAACGCGCACATCGAGCGCTTCGCCGCGGTGCCCGTCGAGGCGCCGAGCGCGAGCCAGACCTACGTGGTCCAGTGCGCCAAGAGCGGCAAGTCGGTCGAGGTACCGCCCGGCAAGTCGATTCTCGACAGCCTGATCGACGCCGGCCTGAATCCCGACCACAGCTGCAAGGAAGGCGTCTGCGGTGCCTGCGAAACGGCGGTGCTGGAAGGCGAGATCGACCATCGCGACGGCATCCTGTCCAAGCTGGAACGCGAATCCAACAAGACCATGATGATCTGCGTCTCCGCCTGCAAGCGCGGGCCGCTGGTGCTCGACATCTGACCCACCCATGCGATGGCCCGGACGGCACCGGATTCGCCATGCGCCCCATCTTTGAGGAGAAAGCAATGAACGCCAAGGGTTTTCGCTGGCATGGGGTGATCACGCTGTTCGTGATCGTCGCCATTTCCTATGTCGACCGGATCAACATCTCGGTGCTGATCACCGACCGCGGCTTCTTGCAGCACATCGGGCTCGCGCCGAACGACCGCGTGAGCCAGGGCCTGCTGGCGACTGCATTCACGGTCGGCTACGGGGTGTCGGCGTTCGTGCTGACGCCTTTCTGCGAGGCACTGTTCGGCGTGCGCCGAAGCCTGGTCTTCGGCCTGCTC
>DASXKG010000450.1:0-3392 GCA_036496965.1 Variovorax sp. | reverse complement strand
CGCGACCACCAGGCCGCCGTCCTCGGTGGTCGAATCGAAACGGAAATCCTTCACGTCCAGCCGCGACGACGGGCCGACGACGATGGCAGTGCCGTCGCGCATGACCAGGCTGGCCCCTGAGTCCGCGCCGGTCAGGATCCGGTCGATCGGCTCCACGGCCTCGCCGGCGCTGGCGGCATGCGCGTCCGGCGCATCGCGGCTTTGCAGCCTGACATCGCCGCGCACCGACTTGATGGTGCCGGCCCGTTGCTCCGGCGCTGCCGGCGCTGACGAGACCGGCGCGGCGGCTGCGCTCGCCTGTGCCTGCACGCCGGCGACCGCGAGCAGAAGGCTGCAGAAAGCCAGGGCAGTTCTGTGGATCACTTGGTTCCGGGATTGGCGCCGATGGTACGCGTGGGCGGCCGCACTCCGATAATCACCGATTGCGCAACTGCGCCTTTTCCCGCATTTCTACCTTGGCCTTCCATCTTCGTCCCTCGAAACTCGCCGCCCTCAAGCCTGCGCAGCTGCTGCGGCTGTCGGTCGTGGTGGCCTTGCTCACCATCGTGCTCAAGGGCTGGGCCGGCTACGTCACGCATTCCATGGGGCTGATCTCGGACGCGATGGAGTCCTGCGTGAACCTGGCCAGCGCCGCCTTCGGGCTGGCGATGGTCAGCATCGCCGCGCGGCCGGCCGACGAAGGCCATCCCTACGGCCATCACAAGGCGGAGTATTTTTCATCCGGTTTCGAAGGCGTCCTGATCGTCGGCGCAGCGATCGCGATCATCGTCTTCTCGGTGCTGCGGCTGTGGTCGCCGCGGCCGCTCGAACAGCTCGGCTGGGGGCTGGGGCTGTCGATCCTGAGCTCTAGCTTCAACGGGGCGCTGGCCTTCGTCCTCTTTCGCGCCGCGCGCGTGCACCGCTCGATCGCTCTCGAATCCGACGCCCGGCACCTGCTCACCGACGTCTGGACTTCGGCGGCGGTGGTGCTCGGCATCGTGGCGGTCAGCCTCACCGGCTGGCTCTGGCTCGACCCGGTGCTGGCCATCGGCGTGGCGCTGAACATCGTGCGCGAGGGGGTGAAGCTGGTCTGGCGCTCGTCGCAAGGCCTGATGGACGTGGCCATGGACAGCGAATCGCTCGGCCGCCTGCACGCGGCGCTGGAACGCTTCGCGGCCGAGGCGCCCGAGGGCGCGCAACTGCGTTTCGACGACATCGTGACGCGCCGCGCCGGCCAGCGGCGCTTTGCCGACCTGCACATGCACGTGCCGGGCCACTGGCCGCTGCAGCGCGCGGCCGGCCTGCGCGACGCGCTCGAGCAGGCCTTGATCGATGCCATGCCGGGGCTGCGGGTGACCATCCAGCTGCTGCCGCTGGGCATGGAGGCACGGGCCACCCCGGCGCTGGAGGATGCCGCATGAAGGCCGTGCTGCAGCGCGTGGCGAGCGCGCACGTGGAGATCGCGGGTCGCAGCGTGGGTGCCATCGATGCGGGCCTGCTCCTGCTCCTGTGTGCCGAGCGCGGCGACGACGAGGCGCTGGCCGAACGCCTGCTGGCGAAGATCCTCAAGCTGCGCATCTTCGCCGACGCTGCCGGCAAGATGAACCTCAGCCTGCAGGACATCGGCGGCGGCTTGCTGGTGGTGAGCCAGTTCACGCTCGCGGCCGACCTCAGCGGCGGCAACCGGCCCAGCTTCACGCAGGCCGCGCCGCCCGACGAGGGCCGGCGCCTGTACGAGCATTTCGTGGCCCGGGCGCGCAGTGCGCATGCGCGGGTGGCGACCGGCGAATTCGGCGCCGAGATGCAGGTGCATCTGGTCAACGACGGGCCGGTGACCATCCCGCTGCAGCTGAGCGCCTAGCACACCCTAGTAAGGGTTGCGAATGCCGAGCCCGGCGAGGATCTCGATCTCGCGCGCCTCCATGGCCTCGGCATCCTGCTCGCCGGTCTCGTGGTCCCAGCCCTGGGCATGCAGCGTGCCGTGCACCAGCAGATGGGCATAGTGCGCGGCCAGGGTCTTGCGCTGCGCCTTCGCCTCTTGCGCCACCACCGGCGCGCACAGCACCAGGTCGGCCAGCACGACCGGCGCCTGGGCGTAGTCGAAGGTCAACACATTGGTCGCGTAGTCCTTGCCGCGGAACTCGCGGTTGAGCTGCTGGCCTTCGTCGGCATCGACGATGCGCACGGTGATCTCGCCATCGGCATCGAGTGCGTGGCGGATCCAGCGCGCGACGCTGTGCCGCGGCAGCGCCGCGCGATGGCGCTCCACGCCCCGGAAGCGCGCGAACTGCAGAGACAGGGACAGGTCCGCGAGGCGGCGATTGGTCATCGCGCGGCGCTGCGCTTGCGGGCGCCGTCGTAAGCGTCGACGATGCGCGCCACCAGGGGATGGCGCACCACGTCCGCGCTCGTGAAGCGCGTGACCGCGATGCCGCTGACGCGCTTGAGCACGCGTTCGGCATCGATCAGGCCGCTGGGCTGGGTCTTCGGCAGGTCGATCTGGCTGACGTCCCCGGTGACCACCGCCTTGGCGCCGAAGCCGATGCGCGTGAGGAACATCTTCATCTGCTCGATGGTGGTGTTCTGCGCTTCGTCGAGGATCACGAAGGCGTTGTTGAGCGTGCGTCCGCGCATGAAGGCCAGCGGCGCGATCTCCAGCGCATTGCGCTCGAAGGCCTTCTGCACGCGGTCGAAGCCCATCAGTTCGTAGAGCGCGTCGTACAGCGGGCGCAGGTACGGGTCGACCTTCTGCGTCAGGTCGCCCGGCAGGAAGCCCAGGCGCTCGCCGGCCTCCACGGCCGGACGGGTGAGCACGATGCGCTGCACCGCGCTGCGCTCCAGTGCGTCGACCGCACTGGCCACCGCGAGGTAGGTCTTGCCGGTGCCGGCGGGGCCGATGCCGAGCGTGATGTCGTGCTTGGCGATGTTGTCCAGGTACAGGGCCTGGGTGGGCGTGCGGGCGCGCAGGTCGCTGCGCCGGGTGGCCAGCATCGGGGCGCCGTCCTCGCCCATCGAGGCGTCGCCCGCGAGCGTCAGCTGCACCACGGCCGGATCGATGGTGCGCTGCGCGATCTCGTAGAGCGCCTGCAGCACTTCCATCGCCCGCTCCGCGTTGACCTTGGGGCCGTCGACCTTGAACTGCTCGTGCCGGTGCGCGATCTTCACGTGGAGCGCTTCCTCGATGCGCCGCAGGTGGCCATCGAGCGGTCCGCAGAGGTGGCCGAGCCGCGTGTTGTTGGGCGGAGCGAAGGTGTGTCGCAGAATCACGCGGTTTTCATTTTCTTTGGCGAGAAGGGCACCCATGATAGGCAAACTCAGCGGCATCCTGGCCGAACGCAATCCACCGCAGGTGCTGGTGGACTGCAACGGCGTCGGGTATGAGGTCGACGTGCCGATGAGCACCTTCTACAACC
>DASXKG010000449.1:0-2056 GCA_036496965.1 Variovorax sp. | reverse complement strand
AAGCCCCGCGTTGCGGGGCTTTCACTTCGGGCTGCCCGCGTCACGACCGTTGAGCCACACGGTGCCGATGCCGCCCAGCCCGATCAGACAGGTGCCGACGATCGCCCAGTGATCGGGCGCATGGCCGAACAGCAGCCAGCCGATCGTCGTCGCGAAGGCGATCTGCGCGTAGGCGAAGGGCATCAGCACCGACAGCGGCGCGGCCCGGACGGCGCCGGCCATGAAGAGATGGCCTGCGGTCGCGAAGCTGCCCATCAGCAGCAGCAGCGCCCATTGCGTCCCGCTGGCCAGCCGCAGCGTCGGCGCGATGTCCAGCGGCAGCACCCACAGCGCCGCGCCCAGCGCCGTGGTCACGAACAGCGCGGAGAGAAAGTTGGTGACGACCAGGTCGTCGGCGATGGCGATGCGGCGCGTGACCAGCTGGAAGGCGGCATAGCACAGGGCGCCGGTGATGGGCAGCAGCGCGGCCCAGCCCAGGGCGCCCGCGCCCGTGGGCCGGACGACGGCGAGCATGCCGGCGAGGCCGAAGCCGACCATCGCCCAGCGCGCGGCCGACACGCGTTCCTTGAGCACCAGGGCGCTCAACACGGTCGTCGCCACGGGCGCGAGCAGCGACAGCGCCGTGAACTCGGCCAGCGGAATACGCTGGACGCCGTAGAAGGAAGCGGTCGAATTGCACAGCAGCAGCATGCCGCGCAGGCACTGCAGCGCCGGCAACCGGGTCCGGAACCTGAGCGTGCCGTTGCGGGCGAGCCGCCATCCCGCGAGCACTGCGGTCTGGAACATGTAGCGGACCCACATCAGGATCAGCACCGGCAGCGAGCTGCCGAGGAACTTGATGGTCGCGTCACTGCCGGCGAACATGCAGGCAGTCAGCAGGACCAGCGCGATGCCGGTGTTCAGATCGGGCGCCCCCGATGCGCGCGCGCGAGAAGTCATTGGGATCAGAAAAGAAAAGCCCCGCAGTGCGGGGCTTAGCGTCGCGACGCCGTACGGCGCATCAGGCCGAGACCGGGCGCGACAGCTTCAGCGCATGCATCCAGGCCCGGCGCAGCACGGCCGGCGAGCGCGATTCCTCCGGAATCAGCAGGAAGCCGCGTTCGCGCAGCGCGATGCCCAGGCCGATCTGGCTGGTCAGCACGGTCAGCGGAATCGCCAGCAGCAGCGGCAGGCCCACCGGCATCAGCCAGGTCAGCGCGCTCGCATCGATCATCGCGATGCCAACGGCCAGGAGGGCGATCACCGTTGTCATCGGCGCCAGTTGGGCGACGGCGATGCGCCACGAGACGGCAGCGGCTTCACGCGGCGGCGACTTCCATTCCAGCTTGATGCCGGTGAGTGCCACCAGCACGAACAGCGAATGGGCCAGCATGCGCACCGGCGCCTGCACGATGGCCAGGGCGGTTTCGAGCGCGGCGCTCTTGAGCAGGCCGCCGATGCCGCCGAACTGGCGCTGCTCGCCGCGCATCACGACCGCCACCATGCCCAGCACGCGCGGCAGGAACAGCAGGCAGAGCGTCCACAGCCAGAGGCCGGCCAGTTCCATCGGCATCGCAAGCCAGTGCGTCATGACGCTGGAACCGCTCATCCACAGGGCGGTGCCCAGGGTCAGGAAGGCCAGCCAGAGCGGCGCCGAGGCGTAGGCCATGGTGCCGGTGACGAACATCGCGCGATGCACCGGATGCAGGCCGGGTTCGGCCATCAGGCGGGCGTTCTGCAGGTTGCCCTGGCACCAGCGGCGGTCGCGCTGGAGCTCGGACAGCAGGTCCGGCGGCTGCTGTTCGTAGCTGCCGACCAGGTCGGCGACCAGCCACACATGCCAGCCGGCGCGGCGCATCAGCGCCGCCTCGACGAAGTCGTGCGACATGATGCCGCCCGACATGCCGCCGGTGCCCTTGATCGGCGCCAGCGCGCAGTGGTCCATGAAGGGCTGGACGCGGATGATCGCGTTGTGGCCCCAGTAGTGCGACTCGCCGAGCTGCCAGAACTGCATGCCGAGCGTGAACAGGCGGCCGGTCATGCGCGAGGCGAACTGCTGGGCGCGGGCGTGCAGCGT
>DASXKG010000448.1:0-4691 GCA_036496965.1 Variovorax sp. | reverse complement strand
TGCCGCCCTGCACGATGCCGAACAGCGCATTCGGATTCTCCAGCCGCGCGAATTCGCTCTTGCAGCGCGCCGCCCAGCGCAGGCTCAGCTCCATCGACTGGCGCGCCTCGGCCTCGGTCGTGACATGGCCCTGGGTGTCGTAGGGCGTGCATTCGTCGAACTGCATGACGATGTCGCTGTTCAGGATGGTCTGGATCTGCATCGAGACCTCGGGCGTGAGGAACAGCTTGTCGCCATTCACCGGCGAAGCGAACTTCACCCCTTCCTCGCCGATCTTGCGCATCGCGCCCAGCGACCAGACCTGGAAGCCGCCCGAGTCGGTGAGGATCGGCTTGTCCCATTTCTCGAAGTCGTGCAGTCCACCGAAGCCCGCCATGACGTCCAGGCCGGGCCGCATCCAGAGGTGGAAGGTGTTGCCGAGGATGATCTGCGCGCCCATCTCGTGCAGGCTGCGCGGCATCACGCCCTTGACGGTGCCGTAGGTACCCACGGGCATGAAGACCGGCGTCTGCACCACGCCGTGGTTCAAGGTGAGCGTGCCGCGGCGGGCGTGGCTCGCAGGGTCGGTGGTCAGCAGTTCGAAATTCAGCATGGGGTTCGGTCGGTTCTGGCCAGCAGCATGGCGTCTCCATAGCTGAAGAAGCGATAGCGCTCGCGGATCGCGTGGGCGTACAGCGCCATCACGCGCTCGTGGCCGGCGAAGGCGCTGACCAGCATCATCAGCGTGCTCTTGGGGAGGTGGAAGTTGGTGATCAGCAGGTCGACATGCGCGAAGGCGAAGCCCGGCGTGATGAAGATGCGCGTGTCGCCGGCGGCTGCGCCGCTCGTGGCCCAGGATTCGAGCGTGCGCACGGTGGTCGTGCCGACCGCGACCACGCGCCCGCCGCGCGCCTTGCATTCGGCGATGGCGCGCTGCGTGGCTGGCGGCACCTCGTAGCGTTCGGCATGCATCCGGTGCTGGGCGATGGTCTCGGTCTTCACCGGCTGGAAGGTGCCGGCACCGACGTGCAGCGTGACGTTGGCGGACTGCACGCCGCGCGCTTCGAGCGCCTCCAGCAGCGCCTGGTCGAAGTGCAGGGCGGCAGTGGGTGCCGCGACCGCGCCCGGCACCCGCGCGAACACGGTCTGGTAGCGGCTTTCATCGTCCGCCGAGTCGGCATGCGTGATGTAGGGCGGCAGCGGCACGTGGCCGCAGCGAGCCATCAGCGCGTAGGGGTCCTCGCCGGCGGGGCTCTCGAAACGCAGGCGAAAGAGGGCGCCGTCCTCCTCGGGCCAGCGGCCGAGGAGCAGGGCGCGAAAGCCCCCGGCCATGGCCAGCACGGTGCCGATCGGCGGCTTCTTGCTGACCTTCATGTGGGCCACGACCTCGTGCTCCTGCAGCACGCGCTCCACCAGCAGCTCGAGCTTGCCGCCGGTCGGCTTCTCGCCGAAGAGGCGCGCCTTGACGACCCGGGTGTCGTTGAAGACCAGCAGGTCGCCCTGGTCGAGCAGACCGGGCAGGTCGCGAAAGACGCGGTCCCGCGGCGTGGCTTGCGTGCCATCGAGGAGCCGGGAAGCGCTGCGCTCGGCAGCGGGATGCTGGGCCACCAACTCGGGCGGCAGCGGGAAATCGAAATCGGAAAGCGAGAAGACGCGCATGGTGCTTGAGGGCCGGACGGGCCCGTGCCAAGAAGGCGGGAAGTGGGTGCAAAGACGCGGGCAGAATTGTCCCATGCCCGCCGCCGCCCAGCCGTCGACTCCCGAAAAGCCCGTCGCGGTCGCCGCGCCCGCACCCGGCACCGGCCTCAGCCTCGTGCAGCGCGCGCTGCGCAAGCTCGGCCTCTTGCGCGACATCGACTTTGCGCTCTACCTGCCGCTGCGCTACGAAGACGAGACGCGCATCGTCCGGCTGGCCGACGTGCGCGATGGCGACATGGCACAGATCGAGGCGGTGGTGACCGACTGCGAAGTGGCTTACCGGCCGCGCCGCCAGTTGCTGGTGACGGTGGATGACGGCAGCGACACCTGCCAGTTGCGCTTCTTCAACTTCTATCCGTCCCAGCAAAAGCAGATGGCCGTCGGCTCCCGGGTGCGTGTACGCGGTGAGGTGCGCGGCGGTTTCCTCGGGCGCCAGATGATGCATCCGGCCGTGAAGCCCGCCGGCATCGAATTGCCCGAGGCCCTCACGCCGGTGTATTCGACCATCGCCGGACTGGCCCAGCCGGTGCTCCGGCGCGAAGTGCGTTCCGGCCTCGCGCGGGCGCAGCTCGACGAGACCCTTCCCCCGGGTTCGGCGCCGCGCGCAGCCTGGGATCTGCGCCGGGCGCTGTCCTTTCTTCACTATCCCGCGCCCGATGTCGCGCTGGCCACGCTCGAGGACCACAGCCATCCGGCGTGGCAGCGGCTCAAGGCCGACGAACTGCTGGCGCAGCAGCTCTCGCAGCTGCAGGCGCGGCGTGCGCGGGCGGCGCAGCGCGCACCGGTACTGGATGCGGCTGCATCGGCCTCGTCGCTGCATGACCGGCTGCTCGCCGCGCTGCCTTTTGCCCTGACCGGTGCCCAGCGGCGCGTCGGCGGCGAGATCACGGGCGACCTCGCGCGCAACGTCCCGATGCACCGGCTGCTGCAAGGCGACGTCGGCTCCGGCAAGACCGTGGTGGCCGCGCTGGCGGCGGCGCGCTGCATCGATGCCGGCCACCAGTGCGCGCTGATGGCGCCCACCGAGATCCTCGCGGCGCAGCATTTCGGCAAGCTGGTCGGCTGGCTCGATCCGCTCCTGGCCGAGCGCGGCTTGCGCGTGGCCTGGCTCACCGGCAGCCAGAAGAAGAAGGAGCGCGATGCCATGTCGGGCGCGGTCGAGAGCGGCGCGGCGGCGCTGGTGATCGGCACCCACGCCGTGATCTCCGAGAAGGTCCGATTCAAGAAGCTGGCGCTGGCGATCATCGACGAGCAGCATCGCTTCGGCGTGGCGCAGCGCCTGGCATTGCGCGGCAAAGCGGCCACCGAGCTCGAACCCCACTTGCTGATGATGAGCGCCACGCCCATCCCGCGCACGCTGGCCATGAGCTATTACGCCGACCTCGACGTCTCCACGCTCGACGAGCTCCCGCCCGGGCGCACGCCGATCGTCACCAAGCTGGTGGCCGAGCACCGGCGCGACGAAGTCATCGACCGCATCCGAGCCCAGCTGGCGCAGGGTCGGCAGGTCTATTGGGTCTGCCCGCTGATCGAGGAGAGCGAGGCGGTCGACCTGCGCAACGCGACCCAGACCCGCGACGAACTCGCCGCTGCGCTGGGTGAGCGGGTGAGCGTCGGGCTGCTGCATTCGCGCATGCCCGCTTCGGACAAGCAGGCGGTGATGGAAAGCTTCACGGCCAACCGGCTGCAGGTGCTGGTGAGCACCACCGTGATCGAGGTCGGCGTCGACGTGCCCAACGCCTCGCTGATGGTGATCGAGCATGCGGAGCGCTTCGGCCTGTCGCAGCTGCACCAACTGCGCGGCCGGGTCGGCCGCGGGGCCGCGGCATCGGCTTGCGTGCTGCTCTATGCGCCCAACGAGGGCGGCCGGGTCGGCGAGGCCGCCCGGGCCCGGCTGAAGGCCATGGTCGAGACCGGTGACGGCTTCGAGATCGCCCGCCGCGACCTCGACATCCGCGGCCCGGGCGAATTCCTCGGCGCCCGCCAATCGGGCGCGCCGCTGCTGCGCTTCGCCGACCTCGGCACCGATCTGCTGCTGCTCGACTGGGCGCGCGAACTGGCCCCGCGGATGCTCGACCGCCACCCCGAACTGGCGGCCGAACACATCGATCGCTGGCTCGGCAGCAAGGCCGAATACCTCAAGGCATGAAAGTACCCCCCGTGCGATGATTGACGTTCGCTATGACCCTGACCGAACTCAAATACATCGTTGCAGTGGCCCGGGAGCGGCATTTCGGCAAGGCCGCCGAGGCCTGCTACGTCTCCCAACCGACCCTGTCGGTCGCCATCAAGAAGCTCGAGGACGAGCTCGAGGTCAAGCTCTTCGAGCGCAGCGCCGGTGAAGTGACGGTCACGCCGCTGGGCGAGCAGATCGTGCAGCAGGCCCAGAGCGTGCTCGACCAGGCCGCCAGCATCCGGGAGATCGCCAAGCGCGGCAAGGATCCGCTGTCCGGACCGCTCAACCTCGGCGTGATCTACACCATCGGCCCCTACCTGCTGCCCGACCTGGTGCGCCAGAACATCGCGCGCACGCCGCAGATGCCGCTGGTGTTGCAGGAGAACTTCACCGCCCGGCTGCTCGAGATGCTGCGCGCCGGCGAGATCGACTGCGCGATCATGGCCGAGCCCTTCCCGGACACCGGCCTGGCGATGGCGCAACTCTACGACGAGCCCTTCATGGCCGCGCTGCCCGCGCACCACCCGCTGGCTGAACGGGAATCCGTGAGCTCCGAAGAGCTCAAGCAGGAGACCATGCTCCTGCTCGGTACCGGCCATTGCTTTCGCGACCACGTGCTCGAGGTTTGCCCCGAGTTCGCGCGCTTCTCCAGCAACGCCGAAGGCATCCGCAAGAGCTTCGAGGGCTCCTCGCTGGAGACCATCAAGCACATGGTGGCGGCCGGCATGGGCGTGACGCTGGTGCCGCGCCTGTCGGTGCCGGCCGATGCGCTCAAGCCGCGCGGCAAGGGCCGCAAGGAGCCCGAGCAGATCGTGCGCTACCTGCCCGTGCGCGATCG
>DASXKG010000447.1:0-6129 GCA_036496965.1 Variovorax sp. | reverse complement strand
GCAGCCGTTAACGCCTTTTCTTGGGCGCGTCACGACAGGACCTCCTTGTAAAGTCGGCGCTTCGCCAAAAATTAGGCGTTTCATCCCCGACCGTCTCCCGCGCCATGACCACTACCACGACCAAACTCCCGTTCCAGGCCGAAGTTGCGCAGCTGCTGCACCTCGTCACGCATTCGCTCTACTCCAACAAGGAAATCTTCTTGCGCGAGCTGATCTCGAATGCCTCGGACGCCTGCGACAAGCTGCGCTTCGAGGCCATCGACCAGCCGGCGCTCTATGAAGACCAGTCCAAGCTGGACGTTCGCGTCGCCTTCGACAAGGACGCCAAGACCCTCACCATCACCGACAGCGGCGTCGGCCTCAGCCAGCAGGAGGCGATCGACAACCTGGGCACCATCGCCAAGAGCGGTACCAAGGAATTCATGAGCCGGCTGTCCGGCGACCAGAAGGCCGACGCCCAACTCATCGGTCAGTTCGGCGTGGGCTTTTACTCGGGCTTCATCGTGGCCGACCGGATCACGGTCGAATCGCGCCGCGCCGGCCTGCCTGCGGATCAGGGCGTGCGCTGGGTCAGCACGGGGGCCGGCGATTTCGAGGTCGACACCATCACCCGCCCGGCGCGCGGCACCAGCGTCGTGCTGCACCTGCGCGATGACGCCGAGGAATACCTGAACGCCTGGAAGCTGAAGTCCGTCATCGGCAAATACTCCGACCACATCTCGCTGCCGATCCTGATGGAGAAGGAGGAGTGGAAGGAAGGCGAGGACAACAAGGGCGGCCAGATGGTGAAGACCGGCGAATGGGAGCCGGTCAACCAGGCCAATGCCCTCTGGAGCCGGCCCAAGAAGGACATCACCGAAGAGCAGTACGTCGACTTCTACAAGAACGTCAGCCACGACTTCGAGGCGCCGCTGGCCTGGAGCCACAACCGCGTCGAGGGCAACACCGAGTACACGCAGCTGCTCTACATCCCGTCCAAGGCGCCGATGGACCTGTGGAACCGCGAGAAGGCCGCGGGGGTGAAGCTCTACGTCAAGCGCGTCTTCATCATGGACGACGCCGAGGCGCTGCTGCCGAGCTACCTGCGCTTCGTCAAGGGCGTGATCGACTCGGCCGACCTGCCGCTGAACGTCAGCCGCGAACTGCTGCAGGAAAGCCGCGACGTGAAGGCGATCCGCGAGGGCAGTACCAAGCGCGTGCTCGGCATGCTGGAAGACCTGGCCAAGAAGCAGAAGACCGGCGCCGAAAGCGGCGAAGGCAAGATCGACATCGGTTCGGGCGAATCGGTGCCGGCGCCGGAGCCGACCGAGAGCGTGACCGACGTGGTCGACAAGAAGACCGCTGAGACCACACCCGCCGCCGAAGCCGCGGCCGAATACGCCGACGAATCGGGCAAGTACGCCAAGTTCTATGCCGAATTCGGTGCCGTGCTCAAGGAAGGCCTGGGCGAGGATTTCGGTAACCGCGAGCGCATTGCCAAGCTGCTGCGCTTCGCCTCCAGCACCAGCGACACGGTCAGCGTCAGCTTCGCCGACTACAAGTCGCGCATGAAGGACGGCCAGGACGCGATCTACTACATCACGGCCGACACGCTCGCCGCCGCCAAGAACAGCCCGCAGCTCGAAATCTTCAAGAAGAAGGGCATCGAGGTCCTGCTGATGACCGACCGGGTCGACGAGTGGGCCCTGAACTTCCTGAACGAGTTCGACGGGACGCCGCTGCAGAGCGTGGCCAAGGGCGCGGTCGATCTCGGCAAGCTGCAGGATGAGAGCGAGAAGAAGGCCGCCGAGGAAGCCGCGGAATCCTTCAAGCCGATGCTGGAGCGGCTCAAGGAGGCGCTCAAGGACAAGGCCGAAGACGTGCGCGTGACCACCCGACTGGTCGATTCGCCGGCCTGCCTGGTGGTGCAGGACGGTGGCATGAGCACCCAGCTCGCACGCATGCTCAAGCAGGCCGGCCAGCCGGCGCCGGAACTGAAACCGGTGCTGGAAGTGAATGCCGAGCACCCGCTGGTCAAGAAGCTGGAAGGCTCCTCGCATTTCGACGACCTGGCCAACATCCTGTTCGACCAGGCGCTCTTGGCCGAGGGGGGTCTGCCTGCGGATCCAGCGGCCTATGTGCGGCGGGTGAACGCGCTTCTGGTTTGAGTGGGAGGCGCGCCATGCCCGGCTACTGGCTGATGAAGTCCGAGCCCGAGGAGTGCTCGATCGACGACGCCCTGGCGGCGCCGAATGCGACGGTGCCCTGGACCGGCGTGCGCAGCTACCAGGCGCGCAACTTCATGCGCGATGCCATGCAAGTCGGCGACGGCGTGCTCTTCTATCACTCCAGCTGCCCCGAGCCCGGCATCGTCGGCGTCGCGCGGGTGGCCTCCGGCACGCGGCCCGATCCGACGCAGTTCGATCCCAAGTCGCCGTATTTCGACGCGGCCTCGAAGTCCGATGCGCCGCGCTGGCTGCTGCTGGACGTGCAGGCCGTGCGCAAGACGCGGCTGCTGTCGCTGCCCGAGATGCGGGCGCAGACCGCGCTGGCCGACATGCTGGTGCTGCGCCGTGGCAACCGGCTGTCGATCACGCCCGTCGACGCGGCGCACTGGCGGCTGATCGCCGACCAGCTGCTCGCTTAGTCGAAGCGCTCGCCGGGCGTCAGCGGCGCATGGCGGTAGCTCGCCGGCGTGCGGCTGAGCTTCACCGGCGAACCGATGCCGCGATAGCCGCCTTCCATCTCGACCACCATCTGGCGATGCGCCGTGTGCGGATGTTCGAGCGCCGCGTCGACCGGCAGCACCGGCGCCGCCGGCACGCCGGCCGCCATGAGCTGGTCGACCAGCGCCCGGCCATCGAAAGCTGCCAATGAGGCTTCGAGCCGCTGCTTGAGGCCGTCGCGGTTCACCGAGCGCGAACCCGCATCGCGATAGAGCGGATCGTCGCTCAGCTCGGGCACCCCGATCGAGCGGCAGAAGCTTGCGAACTGGCGGTCGTTGCCCACCGCCACGAAGATCGGATCGGTGCCGGTCTTGAGCGCGTCGTAGGGGTAGATGTTCGGGTGCGCATTGCCGGTCCGGCGCGGCGCTCGGCCATCAAGGAACCAGTTGGCCGCATGCGGATGCAGCAGCGACAGGCCGCTGTCGTACAGCGCCGCCTCGACGAACTGGCCGCGCCCGCTGCGGCTGCGCTCTTGCAGCGCGAGCAGCACGCCGATCACGGCATTCAAGCCGGTCACCATGTCGACCACCGGCAGCCCGACGCGCATCGGTCCGCCATCGGCTTCGCCGTTGATGCTCATGATGCCGGTCATGGCCTGCACCGCGGCGTCGTAGCCCGGCAATGCGCCCAGCGGACCGTCGGCGCCGAAGCCAGACACCCGACACCAGACCAGGCGCGGGAAGCGGCTCGACAACTCGTCATAGCCGATGCCCCAGCGCTCCATCGTGCCGGTCTTGAAGTTCTCGATCAGCACGTCGGCCTCGGCCACCAGCGCGAGCAGCGCCTCGCGCCCCTCGGTGCTGCCGAGATCGAGCGCCATCGTGCGCTTGTTGCGGTTGAGACCGTGATAGTAGGAGGCCACGCCGTCCTTGAAGGGCGGGCCCCAGGTGCGCGTGTCATCGCCCTGCGGCGGCTCGACCTTCAGCACGTCGGCACCGTGGTCGCCGAGGATCTGGCCGCAGTAGGGGCCGCCGAGGATGCGCGAGATGTCGAGCACGCGGATGCCGGCCAGTGCGCCGGTGTTGACAGTGGGGTTCATGGCGTGGCCTTGCGTGGTCTCAATCCAGCTGGGCGCCGGATTGCTTCACCACGTCCTTCCACTTGGCCGTTTCCGACACGATGAAGCGGCCGAGCTGCTGCGGCGAGCCGTCGGATGCGCGCTCCAGGCCCTGGGCGGCGAAGATCTGCTTGACCTTCGGGCTCTCGAGCGCCTGTGCGAAGGCCTTGTTGAGCTTGTCCACGGTCGCGGCGGGCGTGCCGGCCGGCGCCACGACGCCGAAGAAGACGCTGACGTCATAGCCCTTGAGGCCCTGCTCGGCCAGTGTCGGCACGTCGGGCAGCACCTGCGAGCGGGCGGCGGTGGTCACGCCGAGCGCGCGCAGCTTGCCGGCCTTGACGTAGGGCAGCGCGGTGAGCACGTCGGTGAAGCTCATCGACACCTGGCCACCCAGCAGGTCGTTCAGCGCGGGGCCGGTTCCCTTGTAGGGCACATGCTGGAGATCGGTGCCGGCGATGGAATTGAACATCACGCCCGCCAGGTGCGAGGAGGCGCCGTTGCCCGACGAGGCATAGCTGAGCTTGCCCGGATTGGCCTTGGCATAGGCGATGAGCTCGTGCACGTTGTTCGCCGGCACCGCGGGATTCACCACCAGGATGTTGGGCAGGTCGCCGACCTGGATCACCGGCGTGAAGCTCTTCACCTGGTCGTAACCGATCTTGCGATAGAGGCTGGAGTTGATGGCCAGCGGGCCCGAAGTGCCGAACAGCAGCGTCTGGCCGTCCGGCGCCGCGTGCGCGACATACTCGGCGCCGATGTTGCCGCCGGCACCGGCGCGGTTCTCGACGATCACCGGCTGGCCGAGGTCGTCTTTCATCGCGGCGGCCAGCGTGCGCGCCATGGCGTCGGTCGGGCCGCCGGGCGGGAAGGGAACGACCAGCACCACCGGCTTGGTCGGGAAGGTCTGGGCATGCACGACCGGCAGCACCGGCAGGGCGCTGACGCAGGCCGCGAGGAACAGGGTCTTGAGCAGTTTCATGGTTTGTCTCTGTGGGTCGTGGGTTTTTTTGGTCAGGCGATGGCCGCCTCGGTCTCGGTGGCCATGGTGGTGTTCCAGGAGGGCGGCACGACGGCAGGCAGCAGGGGATCGCGCGGCAGCACGCGATGCAGCAGCACGCCCTGCGCCCATTCGATGCGCTGGGTGGAGCCGGTGCGGCCGCCTTCCCAGGCCATCGCGATCGCGCTGCAGGTGTGATAGAGCGCCGAGGCCGCCTGGCGGGCCAGCAGGTCGCCGCCTTCCTGGGCGGCGTGGGTGGCCAGCAGGGCGGCGCGCACCAAGGCGTCGCGCAGCGCGGCGGCGAAGCCGGGGGTCACGGCAGCATCGTCTAGCAGCGCACCGAAATGCGCTTGCAGCGCAGGCAGGGATTCCTCGCGCTTGATTGCGCGGATCACGTCGAGCGCGACGATGTTGCTGGTGCCTTCCCAGATCGATCCGAGGTGGGAGTCGCGCACCAGGCGCGGGTCGGCCCATTCCTCGATGTAGCCGCAGCCGCCGCGCACCTCCATGGCGTCGCCGGTCACCTTGCGCGCATCGCGGCAGGCGCGGAACTTGATGAGCGGCGTCAGGATGCGCAGCAGCGGATAGGCCTCGGCCTCGCCGCCGTCCGAACGCGCGAGCGCGAGGGCTGTCTGGAAGACCATGGTGCGGGCCTGCTCGGCCGGCAGGCGCAGCTTCTGCAACTGGCGCTGCATCAGCGGCATGTCGGCGAGGCGCTTGCCGAAGGCGCGGCGCTCGCTGGCCACGTATTCGGCTTCGGCCACGGCGCGACGCATCAGGCCGGCGGCGCGCACGCCGTTGGACAGCCGCGAGTTGTTGACCATGTCGGCCATCTGCACGAAGCCGCGCCCCAGTTCGCCGACCAGATGGGCGATTGCGCCTTCGAGGCGGATCTCGCCGCTGGCCATCGAGCGGGTGCCCAGCTTGTCCTTGAGGCGGATGATCCGGTAGTGGTTGGCGCTGCCGTCGTCGAGCCGCCGCGGCAGCAGGAACAGCGACACGCCCTTCATGCCGGCAGGCGAGCCTTCGACGTGGGCCAGCACCATCGCGAAATCGGCATCGGGGTTGGAGCAGAACCACTTGTCGCCGGTCAGGCGCCATTGGCCCGACGCGTCCTGCGCGGCCGCGGTCACCGTGGCCGCAATGTCGGAGCCGGCGGCCTGCTCGGTCATGAACATCGCGCCCTGTGCCAGCGTGTCGAAGTCGACCGACTGGAAGCGCGGCAGGAAGCGCTCGACCAGTTCGGGGCTGCCGAACTTCCTCAGCGTGCGTGCGAGCGAATCGGTCATCGACACCGGGCAGCACAGGCCGAACTCGGCCTGCACGAACAAATAGGTCAGCACGTACTTGACCAGCGGCGGCATCTTGCC
>DASXKG010000446.1:0-5731 GCA_036496965.1 Variovorax sp. | reverse complement strand
CCGGCATCAGCAGCACGGTGAGCGCGAAATGACCGAGCAGGTTGGTACCCAGCTGCAGCTCGAAGCCGTCGGCGGTCTCGCGCCGCCGCGGCGGTGCCATGACGCCCGCGTTGTTGACCAGCACCTGCAGCGGCCGCTCATGCGCCAGCTCGTCGAGCGCGAATCGCCGCACCGAGGCCAGCGAAGCCAGATCGAGCAGTCGCAGTTCCGGGCGGCTGGCGGGCGCGGCGGCGCGCAGTTGCGCCAGGGCGGCTTCACCGCGCTGCCGGTCGCGGCAGGCCAGGATCACGGCGGCGCCGGCGCGGCCGAGCGCCAGCGCCGCCTGCCAGCCGATGCCGCTGTTGGCGCCGGTGATCAGGATGCGCTGGCCGGCGACGCCGGTGGGCAGGGGCGTAGACGATTCGGATGGCACGGTGAGCAGGGGCGGGCGGGCGGGCGGGCGGTCGAGTGTGACATGCCGTGCCATGCCTCTCGGGGTTTGTTCGGGGGAAGATCGACGAGCGCTGCCGCACTGCGCAATTAGAGTTGTCGACACCGCCACTCGTCGCCGTCAAGACCGTCCCGCCATGATTCGCCATTTTCTCGGCGCCCTTGCGCTCACCCTGAGCGCCGCCTGGCTGCCGGCGCATGCCGACGAGCCCTGGCCGCAGGCCCGCCCGATCCGCATCGTGGTGCCCCTGCCGCCCGGCGGTCCATCGGACATCGTGCTGCGCCCGATGGCCGCCGCCATGCAGAAGACGCTCGGCCAGGCCGTGATCATCGACAACCGGCCCGGCGCCAACGGCAACATCGGCTCGGCCGAGGTGGCGCGCGCCGCCCCCGACGGCTACACCTGGCTGTGGACCACCGACACCTCGCTGACCATCAACCCGCACATCTACAGGAACATCGGCTACAAGCCCGAGGCGCTGCAACCGTTGGACTATGCGGCACGCTTTTCGCAGACGCTGGTCTGCCATCCGTCGCTCGGCTTCAAGACGCTCGCCGACATGCTGGCGGCCGCCAGGACCAGGCCGCTGGACTACGCCACCGGTGGCGCCGGCTCACCCGGGCACATGGTGATGGAGATGCTGTCTGCCGCCGCCAAGGTGAAGATGAACCACGTGCCCTACCGCGGTCCCGCGCCGGCCATGCAAGACCTGATGGGCGGCCAGGTGCAGTGCGGCTTCCTGGCCGGTCCGACCGTGCTGCCCCAGGTCCAGAGCGGCCGGCTGACGGCGCTGGCCGTGTCCGGCGCCGTGCGCTCGCCGCTCATGCCCGCGGTGCCGACCGTCGCCGAATCGGGCTACCCCGGTTTCGACGGGACCTTCTGGCTGGTGCTGATGGCGCCGCGCGGCATTCCGCCCGAAGTGCAGCAGCGCTTCCTGGCTGCGCTGGACGCTGCCATCCATGCCCCCGGCCAGCAGGAGCGCGCCACCAGCGCCGGCATCGAGATGGTCGGATCGACGCCGGCCGAGGCGCAGCACCGCACCGAGGCCCTGTCCGCGCAATGGGGCAAGGTGGCGCGCGCCATCGACCTGCAGGTGGAATGAGCGGACGCACAATGCACTCGGCCCGAGCTCGGCCCGAGCCGCCCCCGTCATCGACATAGCCCACCGGAGTCGCTTTCATGTCCCTCTTCGTTCTCGGCCTGGTCCTTTTCCTCGGCATTCATTCGGTCTCGATCGTCGCGCCGGCCTGGCGCGACGCGCAGATCCGCCAGCGCGGCGAGGGGATCTGGAAGGGCCTCTATTCCGTGGTCTCGGTGGTGGCCCTGGTGTTGCTGATCTACGGCTACGGCCAGGCGCGGCAGGCCCCGATCCAGCTCTACACGCCGCCGACGGCGCTGCGCCATCTGGCGCTGCTGCTGCTGTTGCCGGTGTTCCCGCTGTTCCTGGCCGCCTACCTGCCCGGGCGCATCCAGCGCATGGCCAGGCATCCCATGCTGCTGTCGGTGAAGCTCTGGGCC
Source organism: Variovorax sp. (assembly GCA_036496965.1). Classification (GTDB taxonomy): domain Bacteria; phylum Pseudomonadota; class Gammaproteobacteria; order Burkholderiales; family Burkholderiaceae_C; genus Variovorax. The sequence goes on along the minus strand of DASXKG010000446.1, from coordinate 3,783 downwards.
ACCGCCCACCTGCTGGCCAACGGCACGCTGGCCGATGTGCTGCTGTTCGGCGGCTTCCTGGTCTGGGCGATCGCCGACCGGATCTCGGTCAAGCGCCGTGCCGTGCAGCATCAGGTGCCCGGCGCGCCGCCGGGTGCGCTGAACGATGTCATCGCGCTGGTCGTCGGGCTGATGGTGTACGCGGCGTTCCTGTTCTGGGTCCACGTCTGGCTGATCGGGGTGTCGCCGTTGGGTTAGTCTGCCTTGATGTGGTTGCCCAGGATCACCTTGCGGTACAGCGCGACCTGGTCCTTCAGCGCCGCGCCGAATTCGGCCGGCGTGCTGCCGCGGATGGTGATGCCCAGCGCCACCAGTTGTTTGCGCGTGTCCGCATCGTCGAGCGACTGGCGCACGGCGCTGTAGAGGCGGTCCACGACCGGTGCCGGCGTCCCCTTGGGCGCCACCAGCGCGAACCATGAATTGAAGAAGAAGTCCGGCAGGCCGGATTCGGTCACCGTCGGCACGTCCGGATACTGGGCCAGGCGCTGCGGCGTCGACACGGCGAGCAGGCGCAGCTTGCCGGCCGCGATCAGCGAGGTGACGGTGCCCAGGCCCTGGAATGCGGCATCGACCTCGCCGGCGGCCACCGCCACCGCCGCGGGCGTGGCGCCCTTGTAGGGCACATGGGTCAGCTCGATGCCGGCGCGCTGGGCAAACATGGCCATCGCCAGGTGCTGCGGACTGCCGCTGCCGCCCGAACCGTAGTTGAGCTTGCCCGGCTGGGCCTTGGCGGCGGCGATGAAATCGGCGACCGTCCGAAACGGCGAATCGGGCTTGACGACCAGGCCCCATTCGATGGTGCCCACCAGCGACACCGGCACGAAATCGGTCAGCGGATCCCAGCTCGACTTGTAGATGACCGGCACCATCGTCAGCACGCTGTCGTTGAAGCCGCCCACCGTGTAGCCGTCGGGTGCCGCCCTGGCGACACGCTCGGCGCCGATCAGCCCGGCGGAACCGGGAATGTTCTCCAGGTAGAAGGTCTGGCCCAGTTCGGCGCCCATGCGCTGGGACAGCACGCGTGCGCCGTTGTCCACCGCGCTGCCTGCCGCCAGCGGAATGATCATGTGGATCGGCTTGTCCGGATACGCGCCCTGCCCGGCCGCAGACAGAACGAGGCCCGCCAGGCAGCCGATGGCCAGCAGGCATTTCGACAAGAGGCGCTTCATGGGGCATCTCCGCGGTTGTCGTCGCGCTCGGCCGGCGCCGCCTGGCGCTCGAGCGGCGCGAGGCCCAGCCGCGCCGCCAGGCGATCCAGATCGTCGGCCAGCGCTGGTGCCAGCGGCAAACCGCTATGCGCATAGGCCGTGCGCCGTCCGTGGCTTTGCTCGCCCGGCAGCCAGATGCGTTCCACGCCGGGCAGGCGTTCGCTCGCGCGGATGTCGCGTACCAGCGTATCGACCGCGGCCTTGAAGGGGCCGGCGCCCCCGAAGGCGGCCAGGTCGATCACCAGGATCGCCTGGCCGGTGTTGGTGGGCGTCTGGTGGTCCGCATTGAAATCGACCACTTCGCGGCCCATGGCGGCGCCCTGAAGGGTGCCGGCCAGCAGCCCGACGATCAGGGCCAGGCCATAGCCCTTGTGACCGCCGATGGGCAGCAGGAAGCCTTCGTGCGCACGCAAGGGATCGGTCAGCGGCCGGCCCTCGCGGTCGATCATCCAGCCTTCGGGCATCGACTCGCCGCGCTTGGCCTTGGCTTTCACCTTGCCGTAGGCGGCGACGGTGGTGGCCATGTCGAGCACCACCGGCGGCTCGTCGCCGGCGGGGATGCCGGCAGCGATCGGGTTGGTGGACAGCAGCATCTCCATGCCACCCCAGGGCGGCAGGTGGTTGGCGTTGCCGACCGCGAAATACAGGCCGATCATGTCGTGCGCCACGGGCATGCGGGCATACAGCGATGCCGGCCCGGCGTGGTTGCTGGCCCGGGTGCCGACCCAGGCCACGCCTGCGCTGCGCGCCTTCTCGATGGCGAGTTGCACCGCACGCGACACCACCAGATGCCCCATGCCGTTGTCGCCATCGACCACCGCCATGGCGGCGCGTTCTTGGACCACGCGGATGTCGGGCCGCACATTGATGCCGCCCGCCTCGATGCGCTGCACATACTGCGGCAGGCGAATCACGCCGTGGCCGTCCGAGCCCTGCAGGTCGGCTTCGGTCATCAGGCCGGCGACGGTCTCGGCATCGCCATCAGGCAGGCCGACACGGCAGAGCGCGGCGGCAATGAAGCGGTGCAGGTTCGCACCTGCGACCCAGAGGCTTTGGCTTTGGCTTTGATTCATCGATAGGGCTGGCTGGCGCGACAGGCGCGCATGATGCATTGGAAACGCGTCTGGCGCAGATAATCTCCATGCGCCGCGCGGGCACAACAAAGGAGACCTGACCCATGAGATCCAGGATTTTCGCGATCGCATGGCTGCTGATCGCATGGGCTTGCTCGAGCGTGTCCGCCCAGACCACGCCACCCATCGTCTCCGTGGAGGGCGGAAGGATTCGCGGTGCACCGACCGAAGTGGCCGGCGTGACCGTCTACCGGGCGGTGCCCTTCGCGGCGCCGCCCGTCGGCCCCAAGCGCTGGCGGGCGCCGCAGCCGGTGCTGCCCTGGTCCGGGGTGCGCGACAGCGCGGCCTGGCCCAATCGCTGCTACCAGTTGGCAAGTGCCAACCCACCCGGGACTTTCTACTTCAACGAGTTCTACTGGGACCCGGCCAAGGATCCGAAGGACAGCGAAGACTGCCTCTATCTGAACATCTGGGTGCCCCAGGCATCGGCCGCGGGCCCGGCGCCGGTGCTGGTCTTCTTCCACGGCGGCGGCAACCGCCACGGCAACGATTCGGAAGTCGAGTTCGATGCGGCCAGGCTGGCGGCCAAGGGCATCATCGTCGTCACCGCTCCCTACCGGCTGAACATCATGGGCTTCCTGGCCCTGCCGGGCATGAAGGACGAGGGGGCCGGGAATTTCGCCATCCTGGATGGCGTGGCGGCACTGCGCTGGGTGCGAAAGAACATCCATGCGCTCGGTGGCGATCCGGGCCGGGTGACGATCATGGGCCAGTCGGCAGGCTCGCGCAACGTGCGGACCCTGATGTCGACGCCGCTGGCGAAGGGCCTCTTCCAGCGGGCCATCATGCACAGCAGCCCCACCGTGATGGCGCAGCCGGGCAAGGCCAACTACCTGACGCTGGAAGAAAAAAGCGCCGCGGCCGCCGCCGTGTTCGAAAAGCATTTCCCCGGCAAGACACTCGACGACCTGCGCAAGATGCCGGTCGAGGCCTTCTACCAGGACCCGTCCAGGATCGAGGCGCTGTACGGCGTGACCAGCGGCATGTATGCGGTCCTCGACGGCCAGGTCCTGACGCGTGATTCCGTCGACCTGGAGAAGCCGGGCGCGCTCGACGGCGTGGACGTCATCGTCGGCACCGTGGCCGACGAGCGGACCGCCCTGGACGACGCGCCGGTGCGGGAGATGGCGCTGGCCGATTTCCATGGCTACTGGAAAAAGCTGCTCGGCGACGAGCTCTATGCCAGGTACCAGTTCGAAAAACTGTACCCCGCGCAGAACAGCAGCGATGCCTATCTGCAGCACCGCAAGGCCCAGGCCGACATGCTGCTGGAGCAGAACCGGATCGCGGGCCCACTGCTCAAGGCCCGCAACCCCGGCAGCAAGGTCTACGTGTTCTACTTCGACCACCCCACGCCCGGACGCGACCGCGAGTACTACGGTTCGTGGCATTCGTCGGATCTC
>DASXKG010000445.1:0-7902 GCA_036496965.1 Variovorax sp. | reverse complement strand
GCCGTTCCTGCAAGGCTTTCGCCAGACGCCCGAGCATGTGGCCGACCTGAAGGCAGTGATCGCCTGGTTGCGCGAGCGCACCGGGCAAGCGGTCTGGCTGGTGGGCACCAGCCGCGGCACCCAGTCGGCCGCCTGGGCTGGCACGCAGTTGCCGCGTGCCGATGGAGGGCCGGACGGGCTGGTGCTGACTTCCACCATCCTGAACGACCCGCGCAGCCGCGCGGTGCCGGCCATGCCGCTGGAGCGCGTGGCCGTGCCGGTGCTGGTGGTGCATCACCAGCAGGACGGGTGCAAGCTGTGCCCATTCAACGAGACCCCGGCCCTGATGGAGAAGTTCACGGCCGCGCCGCGCAAGGAGCTGATCGGGGTCAGCGGCGGCATCAGCCAGGGCGACCCCTGCGAGGCCTATGCGTATCACGGCTACAACGGCCTGGAGACCGACGTGGTGGGCCGTATCGCGGCCTGGATCACCGCCTCATGAGTGCGCTACCCTTGCCGCCGGCGGCGCAGGCCGAACGGCTCACCGACGCCTTGCGCCGCTCCGGCGCGCTCGGCGCCGGCCAGGTCCGGCAGGTGGAAGTGATCAGTTCGCGCCCGCAGATCCTCTCGCACATCACCCGCCTGCGCCTGAGCTACGCGGGCGGCGACGCAGGGCCGTCCACCCTGATCCTGAAGAGCGGACTGCCCCAGCTCGATGCCGGCGGATGGGCCGGCGGCCGGCACGAGGTGGCGTTCTATGCGAAGGTGGCGCCGTCCATGCCCGCGCAGCTTCTGCCCGCATGCCATGAGGCACTCTGGAACCCCGAGACGAACGGCTGGCATCTGATCCTCGAGGATCTCAGCGACTCGCATCTCATCGCCACGGCCTGGCCGCTGCCGCCGGACATCGACGCCTGCGAGCGCATCGCCCGGGCACGTGCGCATCAGCACGCCGTCTGGTGGGACCATCCCGAGCTGGGTCGCTCGATCGGCGAACATGCCGACGACCGCGTCCTGGGTTGGCCGCTGGCGGATTTCGCAGCGCAGTACGGGCGCTTCGCCGAGCAGGCGGGCGACATCCTCTCGACCGAGCGGCGCCAGCTCTTCGAGCGGCTGATCGCGGCCGCGCCCCGCCTCTTGCACCGAAAGCAATCGCGCCGGCAACTCAGCCTGGTGCATGGCGACGCCCATGTCTGGAATGTCTTCCTGCCCAGGGACGATGCGGCGAATGGCGTTCGCCTCTTCGACTGGGATTGCTGGCGCATCGACGTCGGCGCGGCCGATCTCGCCTACATGATGGCGATGCACTGGTATCCCGAGCTCCGGCGGCGCTGGGAAAGGCGGTTGCTGGACGCCTATCACGCGGCGCTGCTGGGCCATGGCGTGCGCGACTACAGCCGCGCGGACCTCGAAGACGACTATCGCCTGTGCGTGCTCTGGCATCTGAGCGTGCCGGTCCGCCAGGCCATCATCGGGATTCCCCCGGTCATCTGGTGGAACAACCTCGGGCGCATCCTGCTGGCCGCCGACGACCTGGATTGCGGCTCCCTGCTTTGAGACCGGGACAGCGCGGCGCGGCGCCGCGCTGGCGCTGTGCCGCGTGGTAGCGCCCGGTCCCGCGCGTCAGCACGCCGTCGCTCGCGAGCACGGTGCCGGGCTGGTGTTCGATCTGCCCCTGCACGCACGCGTAGATCGGAGCGAAGTCGATATGGGCCAGCTCGAGCAGGGCATCGAGATCCTGGATCACGAAGTAGGTCTCCTGGAAGTCGTCGATGCGGTAGTGCGTGCGCATCACGCGTTCGACATCGAAGCGCAGGCGGTTCGGCGAGCTGTCCTCGAGCGCGAAGACGGTTTCCGTCGCCGACGAGGCGATGCCCGCGCCATAGATGCGCAGGCCCTGCGCCTGCTGCACCAGGCCGAACTCGACCGTGTACCAATACACGCGCGAGAGCTTGTCCAGCATGCCCATTTGCTTGGCGCGCAAGCCGCCGACGCCGTAGGCCTGGATGTAGTCGGCGATGACCGGGTGCATCAAGAGGGGTACATGGCCGAACACGTCGTGGAACACGTCCGGCTCCTCCAGGTAGTCGAGCTGGTGCGGCTTGCGGATGAACTGCCCGGAGGGAAAGCGCCGGTTGGCCAGGTGGTCGAAGAACACGTCGTCCGGAACCAGCCCCGGCACGGCGACGACCTGCCAGCCGGTGCGCTGCATCAGGATGTCCGAGAGGCGGCGGAAGTCCGGGATCTGGTCGGGGCCGATCGGCAGGTCCTGCATGCCCTGCACGAACTCGTCGCAGGCGCGGCCGGGCAACAGGCGGCTCTGGCGCTCGAACAGCGTCTTCCACACGCCATGGTCTACGGCGCTGTAGTTCTCCCATCCCTGGTCGATGGTCCAGTCCGGGCGCTCCGGCGGCGCCGTATCGAGGGCGGCGAGGCCGTGTTTCTCGGATTCATTCAGCTGTCTCAGCATGGCCTGGCTCCTGTTTTCCTGCTGCCGGTCAGTGAAGCGCGGGTACCGGCGTCGCGGCGATGCGCGAGGCGAGCACGGCCCAGGGCACCGCGGATTCGAACACCTGAGGCACACTCCCGCATGCTTCGAAATGCATCGGCCCTGTTGTCCCTTCGTTCAGCGCTGCAGCGCACCTTCGGCATCGCCGACTGGCAGTCCATGCTGCTGTGGTCCATCGCGGCCGGCCTGCTGGGCTGGCTGGCGACGGAACTTTTCCGTGCCGCGCTGGATGGGCTGGGCTGGCTCGTTTTCGGCGAGCACGGAGGCGGCCTGGTTCGCATCGCCCGGGGCCTGCCCGGGTGGGCGCGTATCGTGTCGCCCGCCGTCGGCGGCCTGGTCGCGGGCCTGCTGCTGGTGCTGGCGCGGCGCGTGGCGGTGCAGAAGTCGACCTCCGACTACATGGAAGCCATCGTGCTGGGCGACGGGCGCATTCCGGTGGCGCAGACGCTGGTGCGCAGCGCCTCCTCGCTGGTGAGCATCGCCAGCGGTGGCTCCATCGGGCGCGAAGGCTCGATGGTGCAGCTGGCCGCATTGACCGCCTCCCTGATGGGTCGCGCCCTGCGCTTTCCCGTGGAGCGGCTGCGGCTGCTGGTGGCCTGCGGCGCCGCCGCCGGCCTCACGGCGGCCTACAACGCGCCGATCGCGGGTGCCTTCTTCGTGGCCGAGATCGTGCTGGGCTCGATTGCCATGGAAAGCGTCGGGCCGATCATCATCGCCTCGGTGGTCGCCAACATCGGCATGCGGGCGATGCCGGGCTACCAGCCGCCCTACGAAATGCCGTCCTTCCCCGTGGTCTCCGGCGCCGAGGTCCTGCTGTTCGCGCTCATGGGGGTGCTGGTCGGGCTTTCCGCCGTCGGGTTCCTGCGCGCCCTGGGCGCCAGCCGTGCGCTGTTCGGCCGCCTGCCGGTGGCGCTGCCCTGGCGGCTGGCCCTGGGTGGCCTCATCGTCGGGCTCATCTCGGTGCCGCTGCCGGAGGTCTGGGGCAACGGCTACAGCGTCGTCAATGCCGTGCTTCACACGCCCTGGCCCTGGACACTGATCGCGCTGGTGCTGGTGGCCAAGGTCGTCGCCACACTGGCCACCGCCGGATCGGGCGCCGTGGGCGGCGTGTTCACGCCCGCGCTCTTCGTCGGCTGCATGGTCGGGGCGTTGTTCGGCCATGCGGCCCACGCCGTCTGGCCCGAGGCCACCTCCGCGCCCTATGCCTATGCCATCGTCGGCATGGGCGCCTTCCTGGCCGGCGCGACCCAGGCGCCGCTGATGGCGATCCTGATGATCTTCGAGGTGACCCTGAGCTACCAGGTCATGCTGCCGCTGATGGCGGCCAGCGTCATCGCCTACTTCGTCGCCCGCTCGGCCAACGCCGGTTCGATGTACGAGATCACCGTGCGCCGCCGCGAGCAGCACGACGAGCACAGTCGCTTGCGCTCGCTGTTCGTGCGCGACCTGGTCGAGCCGACCGAGACCATCGTCGGACCGGAAGCGGGCCGCGAGGAAATGAGCCGGCTCTTCCTGCAGCACCCGGTGAAGTTTCTCTACGTGGTGGACGCGCAGAACCACTTCCTGGGCGTGGTGCCCCTGGCCGCACTGGGCACGGAGACCGCTGCGCCAGGTGCCGGGACCGTGCATGCCTCGGACCTGCTGTCGCAGGCCATTTCCCCGATCACCACCGACATGGGCCTGGGCGAATCGCTGCAGCGCTTCCTGGTGCACCACGGCGAGCGCTTGCCGGTGATCGAAAGCACGGATCGGCCCGTGCTGCTCGGCGTGGTCACGAAGAGTGCGCTGCTGTCGACCTATGTGCGGTTGAGCGAATGGGATTCGAACCAGGCGAGGATTCCATGAACGGGGCGGCTCAGCCCGCTCAAGGTGGCAGCGCCGCCAGGATGCGCATTGCCAGCGCGTTGTAGTCGCCGCCCAGGTGATGTCCGCCGGGAATCGAGACCACGCGCGCGTTGGCGGCCGCGAGTTGCGGGCACAGCGAGTCCTTGCGCTCGTCGGCACCGTAGAAGCACAGGGTGGCGGCGGCCGACATGCTCTGCAGCTCGGGCGCGATGGGCCGGTCGCCGGAAGGACCGAGCCAGTTGCTCACATGGAATTCGAACGAAGCCTGCCGGCCCGGCCCGAGCAGGGCCACCAGGCGCACGCTGCCCCGCGTGCGCGCGGGCAGGCGATTGAAGGCGAAGGGCAGCACGTCCGCGCCCTGCGAGTAGCCCACCAGGATGACCTCGCTGCGCTTCCAGCGCGCGGCGTAGTAGCGAATCACGCGGTCGAGGTCGGCGGCCACGCCCTCGGGCGTGCGCGCCTTCCAGAAGTAGCGCAGCGAATCGAGACCGACGACCGGCACGCCCTCGCGCGCCAAGCCGGCCGCGACCTGCTTGTCGATGCTGGCCCAGCCGCCGTCGCCCGACACCAGCACCGCGAAGCGCTCGCCCGCGCCGCGGGTCGGCACCTCGACGATCGGCAGGTCGGCCAGCGCCGCAGGCGGCGTACCCAGCGCTGCCCGCTGCGCGGCCAACCGGTCGAAGGCGGCATGGAAGACGGACAGCGGGTTCGCGGCTGCCACCGGAGGCGGCGGCCGCAACCAGGTCGTGGTCGGTGCGCGCTGCAGAAAGGCCTGCGCCGCCGCGGCGCAATGCAGGTCGGCCCCGCTCTGCAGTGCGATCCATGGTGCGGGGAGCGAAGCGGGTGGTTGCAGCTCGGTGGCACGACTGCCGTTCGCGGCAGGCCGCCACTGCAAGGCGTTGCCCGTGCACAGCGGCATCTCCAACGCCAGGCGCGGGCAGAAGCCGAGCGAGAGCGCACCGGTGAAGGTGTCCGGCGGCGCCTGTGCCAGCAGGGCGTAGACGAAGCTTGCGCCGCTGCCCGTCCCCACCAGCAGCGGCTCGATGTAGGTCGGCACCTTTTCAAACGCCTGCACGTAGCGCGCGAAATTCTCGACCGCACCCGCCGCGTAGACGCACTGCGCGCTTTCGGCGGCGATCAGCCGATAGAAGTGCGGCAAGGCCACGATCGCGACTATGGCGCCTTCGCCGACCATCGTCTGCGCCAGTTGCAGCTCGCCGGCCGTCGGCGTCTCGTGGCCCGACATCAGCAGCACGAACTGCTGCACCGTGCCGGCGGGCCGAAGCACGGGGATGTTCTCGAACTGGCCGTGGCTGACCGTGTCCGGCGTGGACGGCGGCGGCACGGGCTGCGGCGGCAGCTGCGCCCGTGCCTGCGCGAGCACGGCCAGCGACGCCGCCAGCAGCAGCGCCGTCCACCCGCGGCGCCGTCGTCTCGTCCCGCGACTCATTTCGACCTCGTGGCCCGGCTGCCGCCGCCGATCATCGTTGCCAGGTCCAGCATCACCAGCAAGGGCGCGACGCCGCCGGGGGCGGTGAGGTAGCGCGCCTCCCACACCGGCTCGAACTTGTCCTTGAAGCTGTAGAGGCCGCGAAAGCTGTAGAAGCGCTCGCCATACTCGAAAAGCAGCCGGCCCACGCGCTGCCAGCGCGGCGCGCGGCGCCGGGTGGCCATGCCGGCCATGGGCGACATGCCGAGGCCGAAGCGCTGGTAGTGCCCGGCCTGCAGGTACAGCAGGATGCGCGCGAACAGGAAGTCCATGGTGCCGGGCGGCGCATCCGGGTGGAAGCGCATCAGGTCGACGCTGGCTTCCTCGACCGTGGCGGTGACCAGCAGGTTGGCGAAGGCCACCAGCCGGCCCTGGTGGCGCACCGTCGCCACCGGCAGCCGCCCGACATAGTCCTCGTCGAAGCGGCCGACCGAGAAGCCCTTTTCGGGCGTCTTCTGGCGTTCCAGCCAGGCATCGGAGACCGCGCGCAGCTGCGGCAGCAGCTCTGCCACCGACGGGGGCGCCACCACCTCGAAATCCAGGCCTTCGCGTTCGCCGCGATTGAGCCCGGAGCGCAGGTCGGCGCGCTTGCCGCCCTTGAGACTGAAGTCGGGCAGATCGATGTGCGCGTGTTCGCCGACCTTGAAGGCCTGCAGTCCGCAGTCCAGGTACATCGGCAGGCTGGCCGGCCGCACCTGGTAGAAGGCCGGGCGTCCGCCATGCTCGGTGGCCATCTCGACGAAGCGCCAGACCAGGTCGGGCCATTCGCCGCGCTCGCCGAACGGACCGTACAGCGAGATCCACGAGCGGCCCTGCTTGCCGAACATCAGGAAGCTCTTGCCCGAAGGCGAATACAGGAAGTGCTTGTCGCCGCAGAGCGCCATGCAGCCTTCGGCCGCCGGGTTGGCACGCACCAGGGCGGCGGCGCGGTCGATCTCCTCGGGCGACGGGGATGCCAGCCTGCCGCTCGGCGGGCGCAGCAGCTGCCACAGTCCGACGGCGAGCGCGGTCAGCACCACGCCGAGCAGCGCCCGCAGCGAGCGCGGCGCCTGGGCGTCGAGCTCGAACTGCCACCACAGCCGATTCGTGTAGCCGACCTCGTGGAAGGCGAACAGCAGCACCCAGACGCTGGCCAGCAGCACGCCCATCAACGCCAGCAGCCAGCCCTCTTCGAGCCGCTGCGAAAAGAGCGAGGAGGGCCGGTCGAACTCCCTGCGCGAGATGATCAGCAGGATGGCCAGGGTCGTCAGCATCGCCGCCTCGTGCAGCGCGATGCCCTTGGGCAGCGCCAGCACCGCGGAGACGACCGACAGCACCAGCGCCGCCCACCAGGCGGCATCGAGCCGGTGGAACAGGCCGCGTGCCACCAGCAGGAAGCCCAGTCCGGCGACGCTGCCGAGGAAGTGCGAGGCCTCGACCAGCGGCAGCGGCACGCGCAGCGCCTCGAGCAGGTCCCTGGCATCCTCGGTCAGCGGCGTCACGCCCGAGACCAGCAGCCATACGCCGGCGATCAGCGCCAGCGCGGCCATCAGCCGCGGGCTCAGCCGCACCGCTGCGCGCCCGACCGGTGCCGCCATGCCCGAGTGCAGCTCGTAGGTCATCGCCGTGGCCGCCGCGACCAGCAGCGGCAGGATGTAGTAGATGCCGCGGTAGAGCAGCAGGGCGCCGAGCATCGCGTCGGTGGGCACGTGCTCGCCGCTGACCACCAGCATCACCGCCTCGAACACGCCCACCCCACCCGGCACGTGGCTGACGATGGCCGTCGCGATGGCGATCGCGTAGAAGGTGACGAAGGTCGGCAGCGGGATGCGGTCGGCCGGCAGCAGGAACCACAGCGCGGCGGCCGAGGCGCCGAGCTCGAGCGCCGAGATGACGAGTTGCCGCAGCGCCAGACCGACGGTCGGCAAGCGCAATGTGTAGCGGGCTCCGAGATTGACGGCGCGATGCCGGACGCACAGCAGCAGGAAGGCCGCGATGGCGACCAGGGCCGCACCGGCACCGACCCGCAGCACCGCTGCGGGCGTATGCAGCAGCTCGGCGACCTGGTGCGCACCCCACAGCATGCCGAGCGCGCCGAAGG
>DASXKG010000444.1:0-1756 GCA_036496965.1 Variovorax sp. | reverse complement strand
GGCCGGCTTCGGCATGCTGGAGGACAAGTTCGGCGTGCCCTGGATGGTGAACTGCGAACAGCCGCCGGCCTGATCGTTGCCCCCACGCGCCCAAGGGGCCGCAGGCTCCCTTGGCATCGGCCCGGTGGCGACCCGCAGCAGCGCCGTCAATTCAGCGTCGCCGGATCCACATTGGCGCCACAGACCACCAGGCAGATCCTCTCGCCCGGGCGCGGCACCCAGGCGCCGCTGTGCAGCGCCGCCAGCGGCAGGGCTGCCGCAGGCTCGACGGCCAGCTTCAGCGCGTCCCACATCCAGCGTTGCGCTGCGCGGATGGCCTCGTCGGGCAACAGCACGGCGTCGCGCACCTGGCGTTCGGTGATGTCCCAGGCCAGGGCGCCGATGCGGCGGGCGCCGAGCGAATCGGCGGCCACGCCGCCGACCTCGACATCGACCGGCCGGCCGGCCTCGCGGGCGCGGAACAAGGTCGGCGCCCGCTCCGGCTCCAGGGCCACGACCCGGCTGCGCTGCGCGAACCAGGCGGCGAGTCCGCCGATCAATCCGCCGCCGCCCACGCTGACGAGCACCGAATCGGGCAATCCACCCTGAATTTCGATCTCGCGCCCGAGCGTGCCGGCGCCGGCCACCACCTCGGCCTGGTCGTAGGCATGGGTGAGCAAGGCACCGGTTGCGCGCTGCCGCTCCAGACAAGCCGACAGCGCATCGGCATACACCTCGCCTTCGACGACCACCGTGGCGCCGAGCGCGCGCAGGCGGGCACGCTTGGCTTCCGGCGAGACGGTCGGCAGGTAGACCTCGCAAGGCACGCCCAGCGCGTGCGCCGCGGCGGCGGTGGCGATGCCGGCGTTGCCGCCCGAGGCCACGATCACGCCGCTCGCCGGAATCTCGTTGGCCAGCAGCCGATTCATCATGCCGCGCGCCTTGAAGCTGCCGCTCACCTGCAGCTGCTCCAGCTTCAGCCAGATCTCGACACCCGGCGCCTCGACGCCCAAGGCGGAGGCAGGCAATTTCCACAGCGGCGTCTCGCGCAGGAAATGCGGCGTGCGCTGGTGCAGGCGGCGCGCCGCAGCCTCGATCTCGGCGCGCCAATCGCGCCCATCCGATCCGCGGAGCGGCCGGGCGGCGCTCACGATATGTGCCCCGGCGGCGGAATGTCCTCCAGCTTCAGGCCCTTGGGCAGCGGGAACTTGATCGTCTCCTGGATGCCGTGCATCTTGCGCACCGACACCGCGCCCAGCGCCTTGATTCGGTCGATGACCTCGCGCACCAGAATCTCGGGCGCCGAGGCGCCCGCCGTGAGGCCGACGCGGCTCTTGCCCTCAAACCATTCGGGCTGAAGTTCGGCGGCCGAGTCGACCATGTAGCTCTCGGTGCCCAGGCGCTGCGCAAGTTCGCGCAGCCGGTTGCTGTTGGAGCTGGTCGGGCTGCCGACCACGATGACCAGGTCCACCTGCGGGCTGAGGAGCTTGACCGCGTCCTGGCGGTTCTGCGTCGCATAGCAGATGTCCTGCTGCTTGGGTTCGCGCAAGCGCGGAAAGCGCGCCCGAACGGCGGCCGAGATCTCGGCCGCGTCGTCGACCGACAGCGTGGTCTGGGTGACGAGGGCGAGCTTCTCGGCCTGAGCCGGCGCGATCCGCGCGACATCGGCCACGTCTTGCACCAGATGGATGCCGCCCGCGAGCTGACCCATGGTGCCCTCGACCTCGGGATGGCCCTTGTGGCCGATCATGATGAATTCGTAGCCTTCCTTGGCCAG
>DASXKG010000443.1:0-3677 GCA_036496965.1 Variovorax sp. | reverse complement strand
GGTCGAGCGCGAAGGCGTGATCGAGACGCACGTGGTGCAACTCAACGGCCAGGACCCGACCGTGACCCTGCAGGTCAAGCCCGAATGGGGTCCCAACGTCTACGTGAGCGTGCTGGCGCTGCGCGGGCGCCTGCGCGACGTGCCGTGGTACAGCTTCTTCACCTGGGGGTTCAAGGCGCCGCGCGAATGGTGGACCGCCTTCTGGTACGAGGGCAAGGAATACGTCGCGCCGACGGCGCTGGTCGACCTCAGCAAGCCGGCCTTCCGGCTCGGCGTGGCCGAGATCCGCGTCGGCACTCAGGCGCACCGGATCGACGTCAAGGTCGCCAGCGACCAGGCCAGCTACAAGGTGCGCGGCCAGGCCCGCATCACCATCACCGGCCGCCTGCCGGACGGCAAGCCCGCGGCCGGCGCCGAAGTCGCCGTGGCGGCGGTCGACGAAGCGCTGCTGCAGCTGATGCCCAACGACAGCTGGAACCTGCTGGACGCCATGCTGCAGCGGCGCAGCTGGGGCGTCGCCACCTCGACGGCGCAGATGGAGATCGTCGGACGCCGCCACTACGGCCGCAAGGCGGTGCCGGCCGGCGGCGGCGGCGGCAAGAGCCCGACCCGCGAACTGCTGGACACGTTGCTGCTGTGGCAGCCCGCCGTGGTGCTCGACGCCAACGGACAGGCCACGCTCACGGTGCCGCTCAACGACGCGCTGACCACCTTCCGCATCGTCGCCGTGGCGGACGCGGGCACCGGCCTCTTCGGCACCGGACAGACATCGATCGCGACCACCCAGGACCTGCAGATCATCAGCGGCCTGCCGCCGCTGGTGCGCGAGGACGACCAATTCCGCGCCCAGATCACGCTGCGCAACACGACCGCCAAGGCCATGAAGGTCGAGGCCACGCCGCGCGCCACGCTGCTCACCCTGGAGCCGCAGACCATCGACATCCCGGCTGGCGAATCGCGGGAGCTCGCCTGGAACGTGACCGCACCCGCGCAACTGGCCCAGACCCGCGCCGAAGCCATCCTCTGGGAAATCGAGGCCAAGGACCAGCTGGGCGATGCCAGCGACGCGCTGAAGGTTCGCCAGCGCATCGTCCCGGCCGTCCCGCTGACGGTGCAGCAGGCCACGCTGGTGCAGCTCGACGGCCCCTTCAGCCTCGACGTTGCGGCACCCGCCGATGCCCTGCCCGGGCGCGGCGGCCTGCGCCTGCTCTTGCAGCCCCGGCTGGCCGAAGGGCTCGGCGGCGTGCGCGACTGGTTTGCCGCCTATCCCTACGGCTGCCTCGAACAACTGACCAGCAAAGCCATCGGCATGCGCGATGCCAAGGCCTGGCAAGGGGTCCTCGCGCAATGGCCGAACTACCTGGACAGCGACGGACTGGCCAACTATTTTCCCCAGCGCGACGGCGACGCCAATCGCGGCAGCGACGTGCTGACGGCCTACCTGCTCGCGGCCGCGCAGGAGGCCTCGGCGCTCGATCCGGCATTCGCCCTGCCCGAGACGGCGCTGGCGCCGATGGAGCAAGGCCTGATCGCCTTCGTCGAGGGCCGTATCCAGCGCGACTTCTGGAGCCCGCGCAAGGACCTGGACATGCGCAAGCTCGCCGCGCTGGAGGCGCTGTCGCGCTACGGCAAGGCGCAGGGCCGCATGACCGGCAGCATCACCATCGTGCCCAACCAGTGGCCGACCAGCGCCGTCATCGACTGGTTCAACATCCTGAAGCGCGTGAAGGACGTACCGCAGCGCCAGCAGCGCATGGACGAGGCCGCCAACGTGCTCAAGGCGCGCCTGAGCTACCAGGGCACCCGGGCGGTGTTCAGCACCGAGCAGGACGACCAGTGGTGGTGGCTGATGGTCAACGGTGACGTCAACACCGCCCGGCTGCTGTTGGCGGTGCTGGACGATCCGGCCTGGAAGGACGATCTCGGCAAGCTCGCCAACGGCTTCATCGCCCGGCAGCAGAACGGCGCCTGGCACACCACCACGGCCAATCTCTGGGGCAGCCTGGCGCTGGAGAAGTTCTCCCGCCGCTTCGAGAGCCAGCCCGTGACCGGCATCACCAGCGCCAGCTTCGGCGAGGCCAGGGCGCAGGTCGACTGGAGCAAGGTCGAGCGCATCCAGGCCGGCGACCCCGGCGGCGCGCCGAACCAGGCCAGCGCCTTCGGTGCGCCGGCCGCGCCAGGCAACCTGCGCAACAACAGCATGTTCATTCCCTGGCCAGCCCCGCCCACGCCGCACGACAGCCTGCTGGTGACGCAGGCCGGCAGCGGCAAGCCCTGGCTGACACTGCAATCGGTCGCCGCAGTCCAGCTCAAGGCACCGTTCGCGGCCGGCTACGCCATCAAGAAGACCATCACCCCGATCGACCCGGCGCTCAAGGGTGTCTATACCCGCGGCGACATCCTGCGCGTGAGCCTGGAAGTCAATGCCAGCGCCGACATGAGCTGGGTCGCCATCACCGACCCGATCCCCGCCGGCGCCACCATCCTCGGCGGCGGGCTGGGCCGCGATTCGCAGATCGCGACCCAGGGCGAGAAGAGCGCCGGCAATGGCTGGCCGGCCTTCGAGGAACGCAGCTTCGAGGCCTTCCGCAGCTACTACGAATACCTGCCCAAGGGTGTGGTGAAGATGGAGTACACGCTGCGCCTGAACAACGTGGGCGATTTCGCGCTGCCGCCGAGCCGGGTCGAGGCGCTGTATGCGCCCGAGATGTTCGGCGAGATGCCCAACGACAAGGTGAAGGTGGAGCCGGCGAAATAGCGTGAAGAGGCCCGGAGGATTGCCTTCGACGGCCGTCGGCCCGATGATTTCGTGGACCTTCCAGGAGTGACAGCGATGTGCAGAAGCATCAAGACCCTGTTTAATTTCGAGCCGCCCGCCACCGAAGAGGAGATCCGCGCGGCATCGCTGCAATTCGTGCGCAAGCTCAGCGGCTTCGCCCATCCCTCCCGGGCCAACGAGGCAGCGTTCGAGCGCGCCGTCGAGGACGTGGCGCAGGCGGCCCGGGCGCTGATCGAATCGCTGGTCACCACCGCCGACCCGCGCGACCGCGAGATCGAGGCGGCGCGGGCCCGGGCGCGGGGCGCGGCCCGCTTCGGCGCCAACGGCTGAACCTTCCACCCACAGGACATTTCCCATGCCGACCATCGCGCAAATCCAGCAGCTGCTGGAGCCGCTGTTTCCGGGCCTCATGGGCGTGCGCATCGTCACGCTCGAACCCGAGCGCGTCGTTGCCGAGCTCGCCGTGCGCCCGGAGCTCTGCACCGCCGGCGGCATCATGCACGGCGGCGCCTACATGGCCTTTGCCGACACGCTCGGCGCGGTCGGCACCATCATCAACCTGCCGCCGGGCAAGCGCACCACGACCACCGATTCGAGCACCAAGTTCATCGGCGCAGCGAAGGTCGGCAGCACCGTGACCGGCGAATCGCTCGCCCTGCATCGCGGCCGGACCACCATGGTGTGGCAGACGACGCTCCGCTCGGCCGAAGGCAAGCTGTGCGCCGTGGTGACGCAGACACAGCTGGTGATCGACGCCTGAAGGAGTGTTGTGAAGGTCTCGCCGGAATTCATCGAGTTCGTCAAGGAGCAACTGGCGTCGCTGCACGATCTCGCCAGCCGCCGCCTGTTCGGTGGCGTCGGGCTGTCGGCGCAGGGGATTCAATTCGCCATCCTGCAC
>DASXKG010000442.1:0-9227 GCA_036496965.1 Variovorax sp. | reverse complement strand
CCTTGGCTTCGCCGCCGAACTTGGTCGACAGCACGGTGGCAATGGCCGCCGTCAGCGTCGTCTTGCCGTGGTCCACGTGACCGATCGTGCCCACGTTCACGTGCGGCTTCGTGCGGGTGAATTTTCCTTTTGCCATTTTCTCGACTCCGAAAAAAACGAGATCAAATCAACACACTGACTTGGGGCCGCAACCAGCCGTTGCAACCCCCAAAACTGGTGCCCATTGCGGGAATCGGACCCGCGACCTCTCCCTTACCAAGGGAGTGCTCTACCACTGAGCCAAATGGGCCAAAAAATCAAAAACCGACGCCGAGGCGCTGAACCGGACTTCTGGAGCGGGAGACGGGAATCGAACCCGCGTCATTAGCTTGGAAGGCTAGGGTTCTACCATTGAACTACTCCCGCCTCGACCCCCTCTCCAGGGGCCGCTGCGGCTCTGTTTCAAGCTCCTCAAAAATCCATTTTCATCGCTGGTGGAGAGGGCTGGATTCGAACCAGCGTACTCGTAAGAGGGCAGATTTACAGTCTGCTGCCATTAACCACTCGGCCACCTCTCCGGCGAACCTCGGAATATAGCATGATTGGCAGGGCATCACGATGACACCCCCGCGCGGCGCTCGCCTCCGAGAGCCCGGGATTGTCTCATGCCTGGGCATCCCGCCAGGCGCGCGCCAGGCCGAAGTGCCCGCAGCCGATGAAGGGCAGCGGCGGCCGCAGCGCCGACAGCGGCGAGGGGTGGTTGGCAATCAATACTTTGTGACGATTTGTATCAATCAGCGCCCGCTTGCCTTGCGCGTGAGCCCCCCAGAGCATGAAAACGACCGGCCGCGCCCTCTCGGCGACGTGACGGATCACGGCATCGGTCAGCACTTCCCAGCCGCGCCCCGCATGGCTGGCCGCTTGGCCTTCCTCGACCGTCAGGCAGGTGTTGAGCAGCAACACGCCGTGGGTCGCCCAGTTCACCAGGCTGCCGCCCGGGTCCGGAAAGGCAGGCGGCGGCGTGCCGAGATCCCGCGCGAGCTCCTTGAAGATGTTGCGCAGCGAGGGCGGCAGCGCCACCCCCGGCGCCACGGAGAAGGCCAGCCCCTCGGCCTGACCGCGGCCGTGGTAGGGGTCCTGGCCGAGGATCACCACGCGGACCGATTCGGGCGGCGTCAGTTCGAGCGCCCGCAGTGGCCGCGGCGGGAAGATCACCGCGCCGGCGGCCAGTCGTTCTCCGAGAAAGCCCAGCAGCTTGCGGCCGACCGGTTCGGCGAAGAACGCATCGACCAGCGGCTGCCAGCCGGGCGCGACCGGCCAGTCGGCGGGATCGCTGCTGGCGAGCTGGTCCTGACGGCTCACCAGAAACCTCCGCGCAGCAGCGCTTCGGTGTTCGCCTTCGGAGCGGCCGGGCGGCTCACCTGAAAAGCTCGGCCAGCGCCTCGCCCGGCTCCTCGGCGCGCATGAAGGTCTCGCCCACCAGGAAGGCGTGGATGCCCGCGGCCCGCAGCTGCGCCACCTCGGCACGCGTGGCGATGCCCGATTCGGTGACCGGCAGGCGGTCGGCGGGCACCTTGGCCCGCAGCGCAATGGAGGTCTGCACCGACACCTCGAAAGTGCGCAAGTCGCGGTTGTTGATGCCTATCAGCGGGGTCTTGAGCCGCAGCGACCGCTCGAGTTCGGCCTCGTCGTGCACCTCGACCAGCACCGCCATGCCCAGGCCGGCCGCCAGCGCCTCGAATTCGCGCATCTGCGCGTCGTCCAGGCAGGCGGCGATGAGCAGGATCGCATCGGCGCCCATGGCGCGCGATTCGTAGACCTGGAAGGCATCGACGATGAAGTCCTTGCGCAGCACCGGCAGATCGCAGGAGGCGCGCGCCTGCTTGAGATAGTCGACGCCGCCCTGGAAGAACTGGCGGTCGGTCAGCACCGACAGGCAGGCGGCGCTGACCTGGCCGTCGCCTTCGGCGTAGCTCTGCGCGATGTCCGCGGGAATGAAGTCCTCGCGCAGCACGCCCTTGCTCGGGCTGGCCTTCTTGATCTCGGCGATCACCGCGGCGGCGCCGGCGCCGATCTTGGCGCGCAAGGCGCCGGTGAAGTCGCGCGTGAGCACGCGGCTTTCGGCATCGAAGCGCATGGCTTGGAGCGAGACGCGCTTTTGCGCCGCGGCGACTTCCTGGCGCTTGACCGCGACGATCTGGTCGAGGATGTCCGACATGCTGCGCCCTCCCCTTCAGGCCGCGACGGTGGCGGCAATGAATTCGGCCAGCTTGGCCTTGGCCGCGCCGGATTCGAGCGCCGTGCGCGCGCGCTCGATGCCCGCGCCGACGGAAGCGCAGACATTGGCGGCATAGAGCGCGGCGCCGGCATTCAGCACCACGATGTCGCGCGGCGCGCCGGGCTGGTTGTCGAGCACCTCCAGCAGCATCGCCTTCGATTGCTCGGGCGTCTCCACGCGCAGGCTGCGGTTGCTGGCCATCGCGAAGCCGAAGTCTTCCGGGTGCAGTTCGTACTCGCGCACCTCGCCGTCCTTGAGTTCGCCGACCATGGTGGCGGCGCCGAGCGAGATCTCGTCCATGCCGTCGCGTCCGTAGACCACCAGCGCATGCTCCGCGCCCAGGCGCTGCAGCGCCCGCACCTGGATGCCCACCAGATCCGGATGGAAGACCCCCATCAGGATGTTCGGCGCCCCGGCCGGATTGGTCAGCGGCCCGAGGATGTTGAAGATGGTCTTGATGCCGAGTTCCTTGCGCACCGGCGCCACGTTCTTCATCGCCGGATGATGGTTCGGCGCGAACATGAAGCCGATGCCCACGTCGGCAATGCACCTGGCGATCTGCTCGGGCTTGAGGTTGATGTTGACGCCCAGCGACTCCAGCACGTCGGCGCTGCCGGACTTGCTGCTCACGCTGCGCCCGCCGTGCTTGCTGACCTTGGCGCCCGCGGCCGCGGCGACGAAGGTGGTGCAGGTCGAGATGTTGAAGGTGTGCGAGCCGTCGCCGCCGGTGCCAACGATGTCGACCAGATGGCGGGTATCGGCCACCAGCACCTTGTTGGAGACCTCGCGCATCACCTGCGCCGCCGCGGTGATCTCGCCGATGGTCTCCTTCTTGACGCGCAGGCCGGTGATGAGCGCGGCCATCATGACCGGTGAGCATTCGCCGCTCATGATGAGGCGCACGATGTGCAGCATCTCGTCATGGAACACCTCGCGGTGCTCGATGGTGCGCTGCAGGGCTTCCTGGGGGGTGATGGGCATGGTGTGTCTCTCTCGTTCAATGAGTCGTTGCGGGCGGTGCGTCGGCCAGCGCGAGGCGCAGCCCGAAGCCGATGAACAGGGCGCCGGCGCCGCGCTGCAACCAGTGCATCCCGCGCCGGACGGCGCCGACGCGGCGTCCGGTCCAGCCGGCCAGCAGCGCCCACGCCACGTTGACGAAGATCCCGTTGAAGTTGAACAGCACGCCCAGCAGGAAGAAGGCCAGCGCCTTGTGCTGGGCCCCGGGTGCGATGAACTGCGGCACGAAGGCCAGGAAGAACAGCGCCACCTTCGGGTTCAGCGCGTTGGTCCAGAAGCCGCCGAGGAAGACGCCCTTCATCGAGACCGGGCCGGCGCCCTCGGCCGGCGCCGGCGCGTCCTTCGGCGGCCGCGACAGCAGCATGCGCACGCCGATCCACAGCAGGTAGGCTGCGCCGACCCACTTGAGCACGCTGAATGCCGTGCTGGAGGCGGCCATCAGCGCACTGACGCCGAGCGCCGCAGCGCTGATGTGGACGAAGCAGCCGGCGCTGATGCCGAAGCCGGCCACGACGCCGGCGCGCGTGCCCGAGCGCAGGGAACGGCCCACGATGTAGAGCACGTCCGGCCCGGGCGTGAGGTTGAGCAGCAGGCCCGCCGCGACGAACAGCAGCAGCGAATGCGCCTCAGGCATGGAAGAAGCTCCGGATCGCCGCGATCGCGCGATCGACTCCTTCGGCGTCCACATCCAGGTGGGTGGCGAAACGCAGCCGGTACAGGCCGGTGGCCAGCACGCCAGCCTGCTTCAGGTAAGGCAGCAACTCACCCGAGCGGGCGCGGGCCGGCCCGCTGAGGTCGACGAAGAGCAGGTTGGTCTGCGGCGCCTCGACCTCGAGACCCTCGATGCCGGCCAGGCCGTCGGCCAGGCGGCGCGCCAGCGCGTGGTCCTCGGCCAGGCGTTCGACATGATGGTCGAGCGCATGCGAGGCCGCCGCGGCCAGCAGGCCCGACTGGCGCATGCCGCCGCCGGCCATCTTGCGGATCCGATGGGCGCGGGCGATGAGCTCGCGCGAGCCGCACAAGGCCGAGCCGACCGGCGCGCCGAGGCCCTTGCTGAAGCAGACCGAGACGCTGTCGAAGCAGCCGGCGATGCGGCGCGCCTCGGCGCGCGCGTCGGTGCCGCGCTCGGCCGCCTGCGCCACCGCCGCATTGAAAAGCCGCGCGCCGTCCAGGTGGCGGGCCAGGCCCATGCGCTGCGCCAGCCCGGTCGCCTGCTCGACGTAGGCAAAGGGCAGCAATTTGCCGCCCAGCGTGTTCTCCAGCGCCAGCAGCCGGGTGCGCGCGAAGTGCGCGTCGTCGGGCTTGATGGCGGCTTCGATCCGGTCCAGCGCGATCGTGCCGTCGGGCTGGTGGTCGAGCGGCTGCGGCTGCACGCTGCCGAACACGGCCGCGCCGCCGCCTTCCCAGCGGTAGCAGTGCGCCATCTGGCCGACGATGTATTCGTCGCCGCGCTGGCAATGCGACAAGATCGCGCACAGATTGCTTTGCGTGCCGGTCGGCACGAACAGCGCCGCTTCGAAGCCGAGCATGGCGGCGATCTTTTCCTGCAGCGCATTGACGCTCGGGTCGTCGGCGAACACGTCGTCGCCCAGCGGCGCCGCCAGCATGGCCGCGCGCATCGCGGCGGTGGGTTGGGTGACGGTGTCGCTGCGCAGGTCGATCCAGGCGGTGGATGGCGGGTTCATTTCGGGTCACTCCAGGAAGTTGCGCAGCATGGCGTGGCCATGCTGCGTGAGGATGGATTCGGGGTGAAACTGCACGCCCTCGACGCGCACCGCGTGTTCGAAGCCGGTGTGCCGCACGCCCATGATCTCGCGGTCGTCGGTCCAGGCGGTGATCGCCAGCTCGGACGGGCAGCTGGCGCGCTCGATCGCCAGCGAGTGGTAGCGGTTGACGCTGAACTTCTCGGGCAGCCCGGCGAACACGCCTTCGCGCGTGGTCGTGATCTCGCTGGTCTTGCCGTGCATCAATTGCTGCGCCCGCACGATGGTGCCGCCGAAGGCCGCCCCGATCGCCTGGTGCCCGAGACACACACCGAGGATCGGCAAGCGGCCGGCGAACTCCCGGATCGCCGCCACCGAGATGCCGGCTTCCGCGGGCGAGCACGGCCCGGGCGAAATCACCAGCCGGCCCACGCCGGCGGCGATGCGTTCGTGCACCTGGCCCAGGGTGATCTCGTCGTTGCGATGCACTTCGACTTCGGCGCCGAGCTCGCCGAAATACTGCACCAGGTTGTAGGTGAAGCTGTCGTAGTTGTCGATCATCAGGAGTTTCATGGCTTGGCTCCGATGCGATGCACGCCCTTGACCACGGGAAAGACGTTGAAGTTGATCAAGAGGCCCAGCGTGAGCCCCGCCAGCCGGACGGCGGCCTGCGCCTGCGTGCGGTGCAGGTCGGTCAGGGCGTCGACCGCCTTCACGTCCACCAGCATCGACTGCTCGATGACGAAGGCCGCGCGGCAGACCTCGCCCAGGCTGCGCCCCTTGTAGCTGGCCGTGACGGGCAGGTCGCGCGCGAAGCCGATCTCGCGCTCGGCCAGTTCGATCGCCAGCGCGGCGGCGTAGGTCTCGGCGGACAGGCCGGTGCCCAGCACGCGCTGCACCTCGACGGCGGCGCCGATGATCTCGTGCGAGAAGTCGCCCTCCGTGCTCCCGTGATTCTCGTGGCTCGTCATTCCAGCCCCTCCTCGACCAGCTCGGCGGCGCGCAGCAGCGCACGCGCCTTGGCTTCGGTTTCCTTCCATTCGAGCTCGGGTTGCGAATCGGCGACCACGCCGGCGGCGGCCTGCACGTGCAGCATCTGGTCCTTGACGATGCCGGTGCGGATGGCGATGGCGACATCCATGTCGCCGGCATAGCTGATGTAGCCGCAGGCGCCGCCGTAGAGACCGCGCTTGGTCGGCTCCAGCTGGTCGATCAGCTCCATCGCATGGACCTTGGGCGCGCCGGTCAGCGTGCCGGCCGGGAAAGTGGCGCGCAGCACGTCGATGGCGGTCATGCCGTCCTTCAGCGTGCCTTCGACATTGCTCACGATGTGCATCACGTGGCTGTAGCGCTCGATCGCGAAGGCCTCGGTGACCTTCACGGTGCCGGTCTTGGCGATGCGGCCGATGTCGTTGCGCGCCAGGTCGATCAGCATCACGTGCTCGGCGCGTTCCTTGGGGTCGTTGATCAGCTCGCTCTCGGCCGCGCGGTCGAGTTCCGGCGAGGCGCCGCGGGGCCGCGTGCCGGCCAGCGGACGGATGGTGATCTTCTGCTCGCCGCCGCCGCTGTGCTCCTGGCGCACCAGGATCTCGGGCGAAGCGCCGACCACATGGAAATCGCCCAGGTGGTAGTAGTACATGTAGGGCGAGGGATTGAGCGAGCGCAGCGCGCGGTAGAGCGACAGCGGCGACTCGGTATAGCGCTTGCTGATGCGCTGGCCGACCTGCACCTGCATGAAGTCGCCGGCCTCGATCAGTTCCTTGGCCCGCTCGACCGCGGCCAGGTAGTCGGCCTTGGCAAAGCTGCGCTGGGCCGGATGGGCCTGCGTCGGCCGCACCTGCGGCGCGCTCACCGAGTACTTGAGCTGTTCACGCAGCTCGCGCAGACGGCGCTTGGCGTTGGCATAGGCCTCGGGTTGGGCCGGATCGGCATAGACGATCAGGTAGAGCTTGCCCGAGAGGTTGTCGATGACCGCCAGTTCCTCGCATTGCAGCAAGAGGATGTCGGGGCAGCCGAGGGTGTCGGGCGGGCAACTGTGCGCCAGCTTCTTCTCGATGTGGCGCACGGTGTCGTAGCCGAAATAGCCGGCCAGGCCGCCGCAGAAGCGCGGCAGGCCGGGCCGCAGTGCAACCTTGAAGCGGCGCTGGTAGGCGGCGATGAAATCGAGCGGATTGCCCTCGTCGGTCTCGACCACCTTGCCGTCGGTCACCACTTCGGTGCGCGCCTCGGGGCCGAAACCGCTGGCGCGCAGCAGCGTGCGCGCCGGCAGGCCGATGAAGCTGTAGCGGCCGAAACGCTCGCCGCCGACCACGGATTCGAGCAGGAAGCTGTGCTTGCCGCTGTCCTTGGTGTAGGCCAGCTTGAGATAGAGGGACAGGGGGGTTTCGAGGTCGGCAAAGGCCTCGACCATCAGCGGGATGCGGTTGTAGCCCTGCGCGCTCAGGCTTTTGAATTCAAGTTCGGTGATCACGGTGCGGGTCTCCGTCGGCCGGCGGACCCTTGGTGGTCGCCGGCGGGGCATTCAGGTAGGCCGGATCAGGAGGACTGAGGGCCGCGGGCGCACGGCGTGCGCCGTGCAATCAAACAGGCAACGACGATGGCGTGCGCCAAGGCCAGGCTCCCCGGCTGCCTCGACCTGTCTGAATGACGTGATGAATGAACATGGTTTTCGTGAGTTTAGCCCAGGGACAGGCGTTGTACAAAAAGATACATTTGGCGTCTTTCCAGCCTTCTCATCCCTTTCGGCCCTCGGAGACCTCGATGCCCCTATTCGACCTGCGGCGCATGCTGGCGCTGTCCACCCTTGCACTCGCATCCGCCGCGGCCTGCGCGGCACCGTTGGAGCTGGCGGGCGTCAAGCTCGACGATGCGCTCGACATCCATGGCAGCAAGCTGGCGCTCAATGGCGCCGGCATCCGGTACAAGGCCATCTTCAAGGTCTACACCGCCGGCCTCTATCTGGGCAAGAAGGCCGACACCGCCGAGGCCGTGCTCGCCGAGGCGGGCCCGAAGCGGATGACGATCACCATGCTGCGCGACATCGATGCCAATGAACTCGGTCGCCTTTTCACGCGCGGCGTGGAGGACAACACGCCGCGCAGCGAGATATCGCCGCTGATTCCCGGCCTGCTGCGCATGGGCGAAATGTTCGCCGACCAGAAGCAACTGAAGACCGGCGACACCTTCACGGTCGACTGGATCCCGGGCATCGGCACCCTGGTCACGGTCAAGGGCGTTCAGCAGGGCGAGCCGATCAAGGAGCAGGCCTTCTTCAATGCGCTGCTGCGCATCTGGCTCGGCCCGGCCCCGGCCGACTGGAAGCTCAAGGATGCCCTGCTCGGCAAGGGTTGAAGCCCCCGCTAGCGTCGGACGCGGCTATGCCATGGATCCGGCGCGCTGAAACACCAGCACGCCGTCGCGCCCGGCTCGCAGCAACACGTCGTGCGTCGCGCGGATGTGCGCCTCGAGCGCCAGCCCCGCGCGCGCGTCCTGGCCGGCCATCGAAAGCTCGAAGATTTCGGCGTGCTCGGCATGCACATCCCTGGCGCTGTTCGGCAGCGCCATCGAATAGCGCCGGTAGCGCTCGCTGTGGCGCGACAGGAGGCGCAAGACCTTGAAGGTCCATGCCGATGCGCCGGCGCCGATCAGCGCCTCATGAAAACGGTTGTACAACTGCTCCCCGCGGCGCCGGTCCTCGGGATGGATGGGCTGCTCGACGGCCGACAATTCTTCGTAGGCGCGCCGAACCTGCTCCCGCCACGGCGCGCCGCCGCAGACGATCGAGCGACGCAGCGCGTCGATCTCGATGTGCACCCGAAGTCGGGTCAGGTCTTCTAGATCGTCGATGGCAATCGGCGCGACGCGAAACCCGCGCTGTCCCTCGGCCACCACCAGCGCATCGCTGACGAGACGGGTGATGGCCTCGCGCAGGGTGCCGGCGCTCACGCCGTACCGGGCCTTCAGATGCTCGACGCGCAGCTTTTCGCCCGGTGGCAGGGAGCCGTCGACGATGTCATCGCGCAGTTGCGCATAGGCGCGCTCGATCAGGGTGCGCGAGGGGTTGTCCTCATCCTCGGTCGGCAGCTGCGCCGGATTCGGCGCGGCCAGCGTCAGCATTGCGCGTTTGGCCATGCGGCTGCCTCTTCAGGTGCGGGCGCGCTCATGGGCCCGGGCGATGCGGTAGCTGAGCTGCGCACGGCTCACGCCCAGCGCCCGCGCCGCGCCCGCGAGGTTGCCGTCGGCACGCTGCA
>DASXKG010000441.1:0-3999 GCA_036496965.1 Variovorax sp. | reverse complement strand
TTCCGCAGGCCGGCCGATGGCGCGGATGCCTGCGTGGTAGTCCTCGTGAGGCTGAAAATTGGCTGCCAGTGCATACGAATACGAGTTCGTGAGATCGGCTTGCGGGCTGTCCGCGACGGCGAAGTCCACCACCGGGAGCTGGTTCCAGTGCGTCACGCCGACCCGGTTCAGCAGCGACAGCGCGACCAGGCGCGGCGTACCGATGGACACCCAGCCGCCCGCATCGCGCGACCGAGCAGTCGCGGCGCGAAAGTGAACGTAGGGCGACATGAACAGGTAGTTGTCGAACAGCCCCTGCCGTGCATCACCGGCCACGCGCAGCGCGAATCCGCCGCCCGAAGAGAAGCCTGCGAGCGTCGCCGGACGGACGGGCCGCACCGCGCGCATGAAGTCTTCGAGGTCGTCGTCGAGCTGGCCGATGTAGTCGATGCGCCCGCGCTGGCCCGACGCGCCATGGCCTCGAATGTCGAAGGCGTAGACCGCATAGCCGGCCTGTGCCAGGCTCTGCGCCAGCGGATGGACACTCTGGCTGTTGGCCGAGGAGCCGTGCACCAGCATGACGCTGCCGCGGGTGGGCTGGCCGTCGGCGGGCGCGTAGCGGCGGTAGGCGAGCTCGCTGCCATCGCGCGCCATGAAACGGCTAAGCGGCGGCATTCCCTCGAGGCTCAGGACCTTGAAAGGGTCGCTGATGCTGCGCATCGTCGGCGGCGGCGTGGGGCCGCCGAGTGCCAGTGCGGCGGTCAGCGTGGCCACCACCAGCGCGACCAGCAGGATTGGCAGGACTGCAATCCAGCGGCGTGCGTGCGAGAGAGTCGGCAAGAACATGATGTGACCTCGGAGTCGCTTGAAAACCCCGACGGTACGGATAGTCCTTGCCTTCGACCAGCGTGATGCGATGAAGCGCCCCCGGCCGGCGCGAAATGCAGCCGGCGCTGGGCGGAGCGGCTTTCAGGGTGGCCCGGGTCGCATCGTGGTCAAGCGCTGACTGCGCGAGCCGGCACCCAGTTGCCGTGGAATCCGGCCGGCACGCGATGTGACAGCTGCACCGTCGCGACCGGGCCGTCGGCCAGCGCCAGGGCATCGAAGATGACCAGGTCGCTGCGGTTCTCGGCCGCCCGAAAGGCGGTGGCCAGCAGCCAGCCCTCGCCCTCGGGCGCATCCGCGGCGCGCGGCACGAAGACCGGCTCCGACACCCGGTCCCCGGGCGGCAGGTAGTGCAGCGTCTCTTTGCCGCTCTTCGCGTCGAAATGGGCCAGCCCCTGATGGCCGGCGCCGAACACCGCTTCGCGCTGGCAGGCATACCAGCCGTGGCGATAGGGCAACCCGGTGCGGCGTTCGTCGATGCGCGGGAATTCGCCGACCACGTCGCTCAGCGGCTGCTGCTCGAAGCGGTTGCTCCGCCCGTCCATGTCGAAGCGCCAGCGGCACAGGCGGGCCATGCTGCGCAAGGGGTCGGTCGGCCGGCCATCGGGATATGGGAAGAGCGGCGGCTCGTCGAAGCGCATGACGTCCGCCAGGATGCGCAGGCCGCCGCGTTCGTCTCGTTCTTCCCAGGCGTTCATGATGTGGAAGACATAGCCCGCCTCGCCTTCGAACCAGCGCATGTCCTGGTCGGGACTGCCGTGGCGCGGCATGATGCCGACCCGAGCGCCCAGCTGCGGCTCCCACGCGAAAGGGGGCAGTCCCCGCATCGCCCGGGACATGCTGCCCGTCAACGGGAGGACCGGAAACAGCACATGCCGCTCGGTGATCGCGAAGTCGTGGACCATGCTTGCATAGGGTGCTTCGAAGCGATCGAAGCGGGTGACGCGACCGGCCGGGTCGATGCTGCCGTAGCTCATTCCGCTGGACAGCTTGTCGGGCGTGCCGAAGCCGAAGAACAGCAGCTCGCCGCTGACCGGGTCGGCCTTCGGATGGGCGGTGAAGGGGCCTTGGAGGCCGCCCCCGAAATCGAACGGGCCGAGCGTTTCCAGCGTGCCC
The DNA here is from genome assembly GCA_036496965.1 of Variovorax sp. GTDB lineage: Bacteria > Pseudomonadota > Gammaproteobacteria > Burkholderiales > Burkholderiaceae_C > Variovorax. The sequence continues at coordinate 2,019 of DASXKG010000441.1, read as the reverse complement.
GGCGCCATCTCGATCGGCAGGTGGAACTCTTCCAGCGCCAGCAGGCGGCCGGCGTGCCAGACCACGTTGGTGTTGGCCACGCCTTCGTCGGACACCGAGGGACGGCCCGATTCATCGACCAGCCCCAGTGCGGCGGCGCGCTCGGCCTTCCAGCGCGCGGTGCGAATCCACCGGTTGCGATGGCTGACCCGGCCCTCGGCGAAATGGAAGGCATGCAGCATGCCGTCGCCGCTGAAGAGGTGCCTGTCGGGATTCGGGAACTGCGGGTTCGGGCCATTGCGAAGCAAGGTACCGCAAAGGCCGATCGGCAGCTCGCCCAGGACGGGCAGGAAGTCCGCATCGGCCTCGAAGGTGATCGCTTCGCCGTTCAGGCGCCAACTCGGGCCGGGCGAAGCCGCATTGAAGGTCGGTGCGTTCGGCTGCATGGGGTTCCTCGAATTCATGTTGACGATGTCAATATGAGCCATTGGAACGACGCCGGCCTCAAAAGTCAAGCAAACTTGACGTTGTCAATATGCCATTCGGGCCGAGGGCTCAGCTCGGCCACAGGAACTGCAGCGCACTCGTCGCCGCGATCCATTCCTCGTTGGTCGGCTCGACAGCCACCCTCACGCGGCTCGAGGCATCGGAGATATGCAGCGCGTTGGCCCGGTTGGCGCTTTCATCGAGCACCAGGCCGAGGTAGGCCAGGCCGTCGCACAAGCGCTGCCGGATCACCGGGTTGTGCTCGCCGACGCCGGCAGTGAACACCAGCATGTCCAGGCCGCCCAGCACGGCGACCAGTGCGCCGACCTCGTGCAGCATGCGGCGCAGGTACAGGGCCAGGGCGGCCTGCACGCGCGCGTTGCCCGCCTCCCGGGGCAACAGCTCGCGCGGATCGGAGGAAACGCCCGAGACGCCGAGCAGCCCCGATTCGGCGTACAGCATGCGTCCCGCCTGCGCCGGGGTCAGTTGCTCGGTTTCCATCAGGTAGAGCACGGCACCTGCATCGAGCGATCCGGTGCGGGTGCCCATCATCAGCCCGTCGAGCGCCGAGAAGCCCATGGTGGTCGCGACGCTGCGCAGGTCCTGCATGGCGCACAGGCTGGCCCCGCTGCCCAGGTGGGCCACGATCGTGCGTCCGCGCGCGGCGTCGCCATAGCGTTCGGCCAGCGCGATCGACATGAACTCGTAGGACAGCCCGTGAAAGCCGTAGCGCCGCAGGCCGGCCTCCCAGGCCGCGTAGGGCAGCGGCAGCATCTGCTCGACCTGCGGCAGCGTGTGGTGGAAGGCGGTATCGAAACAGGCGACCTGCAGCAGTTCCGGGTGCGTGGCCAACAGCGCCTCGACGGCCTCCAGCGCGAAGGGCTGGTGCAGCGGCGCCAGCGGTATATAGCCGCGGAGGTCCTCCAGCACCTCGGCGTCGACCTGCACCGGCTCGAAGTACTTGCTGCCGCCATGCACCACGCGATGCGCCACCGCGACGATGCGGTCTGCGCCCAGCCGCGCCAGCACGCGGCCGCGGATCAGTTCGAGGGCGGCATGGTAGGGCTGCGCATGGTCGAGCGCGACGGAAGCCGGCGTCATGCCGGTTTCCACGAAGGTCGACGACGTACCGGCGATGCCTTCGACCTTGCCGCTCCACAAGGGCTCGCGCGCCGGCGTGGCCCGGCCGGCGTCGAAGACCGCGAACTTGATGCTCGACGAGCCGCAGTTGAGGACCAGGACCCGCTCACGTGCGGCGGACAACTCCGGGGGCTGTGCTTCTTCGTCGGTCGTGGTTTCCATGGGTGCAGCCTACTCCACGCGGATTGGCGAGTGGGCATGCCCGGGCGCGCATTTTTCACGCCAGTGGCGCTGGCGAGCCACTTGCTGTCCAATGCCGGAACCCCTCGTAGTGCAGGAGATGCCGATGCTGCAGCAATCCCCCATGTATGCCTACCTGCCGGCGCGCGACGTGGCCCGAGCCAGGCAGTTCTACGAAACCCGGCTCGGCTTCAAGCCGACGCAGGAATCGCCGGGCGGCGTGCACTATGAATT
>DASXKG010000440.1:0-4418 GCA_036496965.1 Variovorax sp. | reverse complement strand
ATTCAGTCGCCTTCGCCTGCGCAGCGTCGCAGCGCTCGTGGTCGGCGCGCTGGCTGCCACGGCGGCCTGGGCGGTAGAGCCTTTCACAGTTCGCGACATCCGGGTGGAGGGCCTGCAGCGCGTGGAGCCGGGCACCATCTTCGCTTCGATGCCCTTGCGCGTCGGCGATACCTACACCGACGAGCGGGGCTCGGCGGCGATCCGGGCGCTGTTCGATCTGGGACTGTTCAAGGATGTGCGCATCGACGTCAACGGCAACGTGCTGGTCGTGATCGTCGAGGAACGGCCCACCGTCGCCGATGTCGAATTCGTCGGCGCCAAGGAGTTCGACAAGGCCGCACTGCAAAAGGCGCTGCGCGAAGTCGGCGTGGCCGAAGGCCGGCCCTACGACAAGGCCCTGGCCGACCATGCTGAACAGGAGCTGAAGCGCCAGTACGTCAGCCGCAGCCTCTACAACGCCCAGGTCGTGACCACCGTCACGCCGATCGAGCGCAACCGCGTCAACCTCACCTTCACCGTGACCGAAGGCGAGCCGGCGCGCATCCGCGAAGTCCACGTCGTCGGCAACAAGGACTTCAGCGAATCGACCCTGCTGAGCCTGTTCGACCAGGACAGCGGCGGCTGGCTGAGCTGGTACACGAAATCCAACCAGTATTCGCGCGCCAAGCTCAATGCCGATCTCGAGACCTTGCGCTCGTATTACCTCTCGCGCGGCTACCTGGAGTTCCGCATCGACTCGACGCAGGTCGCGATCTCGCCGGACCGGCAGGACCTGAGCGTCACGGTCAACATCACGGAGGGCGACAAGTTCGTTGTCTCCGGCATCAAGCTGGCCGGCAACTACCTCGGCCATGAGGAAGAATTCAAGTCGCTCGTCACCATCAAGCCGGGGGAGCCGTACAACGCCGAGCAGGTCACCCAGACCACCAAGGCCTTCAGCGACTACTACGGTTCCTTCGGCTATGCCTTTGCGCGGGTGCAGGCCAACCCCGAGATCGATCGCACCAACAACCGCGTCGAGCTCACGCTGACGGGCGAACCCGAGCGCCGGGTCTACGTGCGGCGCATCCTCATCGGCGGCAACAACAAGACGCGCGACGAGGTGATCCGGCGCGAATTCCGCCAGTACGAGGCGTCCTGGTACGACGGCGACAAGATCAAGCTGTCGCGCGACCGGGTCGACCGGCTCGGCTATTTCACCGAGGTGACGGTCGACACGCAGGAAATCCCGGGCGTGCCCGACCAGGTCGACCTCGCGATCAACGTGACTGAAAAGCCCACCGGCTCGCTCCAGCTCGGTGCCGGCTTCTCGACCGCCGACAAGGTCAGCCTGACCTTCGGCATCCAGCAGGAAAACGTGTTCGGCTCCGGCAACTTCCTTGGCGTGCAGGTCAACACCAGCCACTACAACCGCACAATCTCGCTGTCGAGCGTCGATCCTTATTTCACGCCCGACGGCATCTCTCGCGCCTTCTCGGTCTACTACAACACCACCACCCCGTACTACACCTACGAGGGCACCTACAAGCTGGTCAACGAGGGCGCCAACATCAAGTTCGGCGTGCCGTTCAGCGAGGTCGACACCGTCTTCTTCGGCGCGGGACTCGAGCGCTACACCTTCGATCCGGGCACGTCGCTGGCCGCCCTCGTGCCGCCGTCCTACCTGCGGTATTTCGACTGCCTCAGCAACGGCACCGTGTATTGCCCGAACAACTCGGTCTGGGGCGTGCCGCTGACTGTCGGCTGGTCGCGGGACGATCGCGACAGCGCGCTGGTGCCGACCAAGGGCGTCCTGCAGCGTGCCAACCTGGAGGTCGGTGTCGGTGGCGACATGAAGTACTACAAGGCCAACTACCAGTACCAGCAGTACTTCCCGATCAACAAGCAGTACACCTTCTCGGTCAACGGCCTGTTGGGCTATGCCGATTCCTACGGCAATACCACCTACCCGATCTTCAAGAATTTCTACGCCGGCGGCCTGGGCACGATCCGCGGCTTCGAGCAGAACTCGCTCGGTCCGCGCGACACGCCCATCTTCGGCCAGGTCATCGGCGCACCGCTCGGCGGCACCGAACTGGGCATATTCAATGCCGAGATCGGCACGCCATTCCCGGGTGCGGGCAACGACCGCACCCTGCGCCTCTTCGGCTTCATGGACGCCGGCAATGTGTGGGCGCCGCGCAACACGCAGGTTCCGATGACCGACGCGCAATGGAACTCGATCACCAAGATCCGGGTCTCCTTGGGCTTCGGCATCAGCTGGATCTCGCCGCTGGGCCCGCTGCGTATCGCCTACGCCTTTCCGGTGGTCTACCAGAAGGAGGAGTTCAGCGCGATTGGGGGCTACATCCCCGAGGATAGAATTCAGCACGTCCAATTCCAGATCGGAACCTCTTTCTAATGACTGCCTTGTTCCGTGCCACCGGCGCGCTGTTCGTCGCCTTGTTGATGGCCGCGGGTGGGGCCGCGCACGCGCAAGAGACCTTCCGCATCGGGTTCGTCAACCCGGACCGGGTGCTGCGCGAGGCATTGCCGGCCAGGGCGGCGCAGGCCAAGCTGGAGGCCGAATTCCAGAAGCGCGAGAAGGACCTGACCGCGCAGGGCGAAGCGCTCAAGGCAGCTTCCGAGCAGTTCGAGCGTGAAGCGCCGAACCTGTCGGAGGCCGATCGGCTGGCGCGCCAGCGGCAGCTGGTCGACCAGGACCGGGACTTCCAGCGCCGCCGGCGCGAGTTCCAGGAAGACCTGAACGCGCGCAAGAACGAGGAACTGCAGCAGGTCTCCGAGCGTGCCAACAAGGTGGTCCGGCAAGTGGCCGAGGCGGAGAACTACGACGCGATCCTGCAGGAAGCGATCTACATCAATCCCAAGCACGACATCACCGACAAGGTGATCAAGGCGCTCAATGCGTCGGTCTCCGGCCCGTCCACCCCCACCACTCCCAGCGGCAAGTAGCGCGGCGAATCGGCGTGGCACTCCGGCTCGGCGCGATCGTTGAAGCCCTCGGGGGCGAGTTCGAGGGCGACCCGGCCCTGTCGATCGAGCGCCTCGCGCCGCTGGCGACCGCCCGGTCGGACGCGATCAGTTTCCTGAGCCATCCCAAGTACGCGAAGGAGCTGGCTTCCTCCCATGCCGCGTGCGTCATCGTCGCGCCAACGATGCGCGCTGCGGCGGCCGCACGCGGCGCCTTCATTGCGACGCCGGACCCCTACCTCTATTTCGCCCGGCTGACGCAGCTCTGGAAGAAGGCCCATGCGCGCCCCGAGGGCGCGCGAATTCACCCGAGCGCGGTGATCGACCCCGACGCGGTCATTGATCCGAGCGCGCGCATCGGGGCGCTTTGCGTGGTCGAGCGCGGCGCACGCATCGGCGCCGACACGGTGCTGAAATCCGGCGTGACCGTCAGCGAGGACTGCGTCATCGGCGCGCGCTGCCTGTTCCATCCGGGCGTGGTCATCGGCGCCGATGGCTTCGGCCTGGCGCCCCACGAGGGCGCCTGGGTCAAGATCGAACAGCTGGGCGCGGTGCGCATCGGCGACGATGTCGAGATCGGCGCCAACACCTGCATCGATCGCGGCGCGCTCGACGACACCGTGATCGAGGACGGCGTCAAGCTGGACAACCTGATCCAGATCGGCCACAACGTGCACATCGGCAAGCACACGGCGATGGCCGGCTGCGCCGCCGTCGCAGGCAGCGCCACCATCGGCGCCTATTGCACGATCGGCGGGCGGGCCGGTGTGCTCGGGCACCTGAGCATCGCCGACCACGTGCACATCTCGGCGACCTCGCTGGTCACGCGCTCGATCCACAAGCCAGGCCACTACACCGGCGTCTTCCCCATCGACGACAATGCCGCCTGGGAGAAAAACGCCGCCACGCTCAAGCAGCTGCACAGTCTGCGGGACCGGCTGAAAGCCCTGGAAAAAATGACGCTGCTGGACCGCAACAAATGACTTCGACGCTCGACATCCACGAAATCCTCAAGCTGCTTCCCCACCGGTATCCGTTCCTGCTGGTCGATCGCGTGCTCGACATGGAAAAGGGCAAGCGCATCACGGCACTGAAGAACGTGACGATGAACGAGCCCTTCTTCAATGGCCATTTCCCGCACCGGCCGGTGATGCCGGGCGTCCTCATGCTGGAGGCGATGGCCCAGGCCGCCGCGCTGCTGTCCTTCCGCTCGCTGGACATGGTGCCGGACGACAACACCATCTACTACTTCGCGGCCATCGACGGTGCGCGCTTCAAGCGGCCGGTGGAGCCGGGCGATCAGCTCATCCTCGAGGTCGAGATCGAACGCATGAAGGCCGGCATCTCGAAATTCAAGGGCCGTGCCATGGTCGGGACCGAACTGGCCTGCGAAGCCACCTTGATGTGCGCCATGCGCCAGATCAGCTGAACCTGCGGCCGGCATGACC
>DASXKG010000439.1:0-4330 GCA_036496965.1 Variovorax sp. | reverse complement strand
TAGCGAAAGCACGCCGCGGTGCGCGGCACGTCGAGCTTGCGCGAATCGCGCACCGGATGGCCGGTGTCCAGCGATTCGAGCCGCGCCAGTTCCTCGGTGTTGGCCTCGATCAGATCGGCCAGCCGCAGCAGGATGCGCCCGCGGTCGGCGGCCGCCATCCGGCTCCAGGCCGGGAAGGCGCGCCGGGCCGCGGCCACCGCACGGTCGACGTCGGCCTTGCCGGCCAGCGCCACCTCGGCGATGGTCGTGTTGTCATGCGGATTCACGGTGGCCAGCGTCTCGCCGGATTCGGCCTCGACGAAGCGCCCGTCGATGAAGAGCTGGCGCCGGATCGGCGTCTTCAGGCCGGCGGCCTGCTGGATGTCTGCGAGGGTCATGGCGTATCAGTGTTCTTGGGTCTTGCCGGCCAGCCACGGGTAGCGCGCCGTGTCCTTGCCCGCATAGTCGGGATCGAGGTAGATGAAGCAGCGCTGGATCAGCCAGTCGCGCACTTCGAAGACGTCGCACCAGCGGCCCGCACCCCACTCGGGGACGCCGGCGCGCCAGGGGCCGTCGGCATGCTCGCCGTAGCTGGTGCCTTCGCAGGCGAAGAGGTCGCTGCCGCTGAAGATCCAGTTGAAGCCGGCATAGTCGTGCCGGATCGAGCGGCCCCGGCTGCCGACCTCGCCGAACAGCTGCCCGATCTGTGCCTTGCCGTTGGCCAGGCCCCATTTCGGAAAGTAGACCTGCGCGTCGTCGGCGAACAGGTCCAGGATCGAGCCGCCGCCGGAGGTGACGCCGCCGTTGTCATAGGCCTTGAGGTATTCGAGCGCCACCGACTTGCGTTGCTCGTCGGTCATGGTTTCACGGGTGAGTGCCATGGTGTGTCTCCGCGTCGTGGCTGCTGGCTAGAACTGGACCGGAATCTCTGGGCTCTCGCCCTTCTGGATCTCGTAGACCAGGCTGGGCGAGCCGTTCTCCCACACCAGCAGCATCGAGCGCTTGGGGCTGAAGCCCTGGTGGCGGCAGTAGGCCGGCATGGCCGACATGTCGCCGGCCTTCATGATCACCCGCGCCATCGGCTTGCCGGTGTTCTTGTCGGCGCAGTCCCAATGGATCTCGTCGGTCATCTGGAAGAACCACTCGACCCGGTCGTTGCCATGGATGATGGGCAGGATGTGCTCTTCGGTGGTCGGGCACATGTAGCTGTGCTTGACCACCGAGGTGAAGCTCGGGTTCCAGGTCACCTGCGAGCGGCTCAGGAAGCCGAACAGGTTGAAGGCATGCACCTCGTTCTCGAAGCCGGGCTCCGGATGCAGCTCCGGCTGTTCCTGCGCCACGTCGGCAAAGGCGCGGTTGATCGGCGCGCCGCTGGCGTCGCTGCGCAGGTTGAGGTCGCCCTTCAGGCCGACGCAGCGGGTGGCGAGTTCGCGCGCCCGGGTGATCTTGGCGGTGTTGCTGCCCTTCTTGCGGCCGTAGGGCGAACCGGTCTCCTGCGGCGCCGCGAAGGGGTCGAAGCTCTCGTTGGTCCAGTCGTCGAGCATGGCCTCGAAGGTGGCGCGGATCTGCGCGGTCGGGAAGTTCTCCAGCATGTCGATGCCGGCCTCCTTCATCGTGGCGTTGAAGCTGCCGGCATAGAGGTCGACCGACTGGTAGTGGTTCACCGTGCCGAACACGTGGTCGAAGTTGACCCAGCCGTAGAAGAAGCCCCAGGCGACATCGCGCATCAGGGCGCGCAGATAGCTGCCGGCGTCCATCGTGTGGCTCATCGGCCGGCCGTCGCGGGTCTTCCAGGTGATGTGGGCGAAATACTCGTCGCGCCGGAAGCCGAAGCTGCCGAGAGAGAAATCCTTGTAGCCGAGCGTGGCGTCGGGCTGGGACGCGATCACCTGGGCCAGTTCTGCGGGTGCGTTCATGGTGAAACTCCTTGATGTTCAAAGTCCGACTCGGCTTGCGGCCCCTTCGGGAAACGCCGCGGAACCGGCTTCGCCGGGCCGCTGGCGTTGCCCCCGGCGAGGGGGAGCGCGAAGCGCAAGGGGGTGGTCAACTGGCCTGGCAGATATCGGCCCACTTCTCGACCGAAAGATCACCCTTGCAAGACTGCAGGACGATCACGCCGGGCTCGCCGGGCGCACGGAACCGGTAGGCGGTCTTCTTCGGCAGCAGCGCCTGGTGGCCGCGTTCGAGCTTCATCCAGCCCATCTTCCGGCCCTTGGGTTCGCCCTTGACCAGCACCGCGCCGTTCTTGTTGTCGTCGGCGACGGCCTGGGCCGGATCGAGCTGCACCAGGTGGATCTCGACCGTGCCGTCCATCACCAACGCGAACTCGTCGTGCGCGCAGGTGTACCAGGGCGAGGCGCCCTCGGCGCGCAGGGTCTCCAGCACATAGATCTGGTTCTGTCCGAAGACGACCTTTTCGTAGGGCTTGCTGTTGTTCGCGATTTCGAAGCAATTCGAGAACGCGTAGTGGTGCACGTCGTCGGCGATCGGCTCGACGCGGCCCTTCTCGTAGTGCTTGAGCGACCCGAAGCGGGTCTGGTAGGCGGTTGCGGTCATGGCGCTGGTCTCCTGCTGAAGGTTCGCCCGCCGGGTGGAAGGCGGTGAGCGAACTGTAGGCAGCGGGAGGCGGCACCGGTAGTCCCGGAATGCCCGCCGCATTGTTCGGCAAATCCGGTCAATCGCGAGGGTTAACCCGAAAACCTCAGTCGTTGATCAGGCCCGCCGGCAGCATCCCCTGCTCGACCATCCGCGCATCCCAAGGCGGCACGCGCGCGAAGGCGACGCCGATGTGCTCGATGAAGAGCTTGAGCTTGAAGGCATTGCGCGAGGTGCCCGCATACACCGCGCTGAGCGAGAAGGACGAGAGCTGGTGCGCCGGCAGCACCACCACCAGATCGCCGCGCAGGATGGCCTCGCCGGCGACCAGGGTCGGCAGGCAGACGATGCCGGCGTGTTCCAGCGCGTACTCGCGCAGCAGATGGACGCTGTTGGTGAGCAGCGCCGCATTCAGGTAGAGCGTGAGTTGCTCGCCGTCGTGGTGGAAGGTCCAGCGGTCGCGCGTCGGATAGCCCGAGTACAGGCCGAGCGAATGCTTGTGCAGGTCGCGCGGGCTCTCCGGCGTGCCGGCCGTGCGCAGGTACTGCGGCGTGGCGCAGAACACCCGCCGCACCGGAAAGAGCGGACGCGAGATCAGCTCGGTCGAGGCCGCCGGAAAGATCTGCAGCGCGCAATCGACGCCGGCCTTCACCGGATCGACCACCGCGTCGCTGACGATCAGTTCCAGCCGGATGTCCGGATAGTTCACCTGGAAGGCATGCAGCAGCGAGGCGAAGTGGCCCAGCACGAAACCGGTCAGCGCATGCACGCGCAGGACGCCGGTCGGCCCGACGCGGGCCCCGCGCATCTGGTCCATGACGTCGTTGGCGCGACCGACCAGTCCGACGCAGTCGCCCAGGAAGGCCTGGCCCACGTCCGAAAGGCGCACCATGCGCGTGCTGCGATGAAAGAGCGGCGCGCCGACATACTCCTCGAGCTGCTTGACCCGGCTGGTGACCACCGACTTGGCCACCCGCAACTGCCGCGCCGCCTCGGCAAAGCTCTGGGTCTGCGCCACGCGGACGAAAGTCTCGATATTTTCAAGTCGGTCCATGACCGCGAAATGTAGCCCCCACGCTCCCCACTGCGTGTGGTTCGCTGCCCCCCGAGGGGGCCTGAGGCCTGGCGGGCATGTCATTTGGCGCCGTCCCGATTGTTGATCTGGCGCAATAATGATCACGCCCCATCCTGGGCGCTCAGCGAAGACGCGTCATCACGCCATGCGACCGGTCACCAGCGATTCCGACCTTCCATCAGAGCCGCCGCCCCCGGGCGGCGACCGGCCCGTGCTGGCCGCGAGCCGGACGGCCGGCCACGAGCCCCTGGTCGCGCCGGTCCATCCGCGGCCGGGGGCCGCCCTGCCCGCGGCTGCGGCTGTTTTCTCGGGCAACGGCGTGCTCACCGTCGGCGCCATCCTGGCGATGCTCTACCTCGGGCGGCCGGTGCTGGTGCCGGTCACGCTGGCGGTGGTGCTCAGCTTCGCCATCGCGCCGGTGATCCGCACCCTGCGGCGGCGCTTCGGCATGGGGCATGTGCTGTCGGTGCTGGTGGCTGTCTCGGCGCTCGGCGTGATGGTGCTGGCGCTGGCCGGCGTGATCGGCGTGCAGACCGTCCAGATGGCCTCCAACGCCGCCCAGTACGAGGCCACGGTCAAGACCAAGGTCCAGGCCTTGCGGGCCCTGACGGTGGCGCGCATGGAGCCGGTCTGGGGCGCAGCCGAGCGGCTGACCGAATCGCTGGCCGACCGCAGCGCCGA
>DASXKG010000438.1:0-3076 GCA_036496965.1 Variovorax sp. | reverse complement strand
CACGCTCGGGCCGCCGCAGTTCCCGACCACGCTGCCGACGCTGGACGAGCTGATCGGCATCGACGACATGAACGAAGGCAACGTGCACGGGCACCTGCTGTCGCTCACGGCCGATGCCTCGCAAGACCATGTCTACACCTTGCATGCCGAGCTCGAGGGCATGAAATTGCTGCCCGTGTTCGAACGCCTGCTGGCCGGCTGGACGCAACAGGGCCACCAGCTGGTCGCCCTCGGGCAGCTCGAGGACGGCCTGGATCCCGCCTCCCTGCCCCGGCACCGGATCGAACTGGGCGAAGTGCCCGGGCGGTCCGGGCTGCTGGCGGTGCAGGGCGCGGCCTGGGTGGCGCCAGAGCGCGTCTGAATTCCACCCTCCAAAGAGCGTCTGGGGCATCTTCGGCGGCGCGTCGGACCCCATCGAAAGCCGACCCCATGTTCACCCTTGCCCCCTTGCCGGCGGCGTTCAACGCCGCACAACGGCTGTTCGAGCAATAGCACGATCGATTGCGCCCGGTGCTGCCGTCGGGCGCGGACATCGACCACGTCGGCGCCACTGCCGTCCCTGGCTGCTTGAGCAAGGGAGACCTCGATATCGCCGTCCGCGTCGAGCCGCATGGATTCGATGCCGCGGACGAGGTGCTGTCGCAGCGCTTCGAGCGCAATTCGGCTTCGTTGCGGACACCCGATTTCGCCGCCTTCGAGAACCACGGCCTTCACCCAGCGGTCGGCATCCAGCTGATGGTCCGCGGTTCGGCGCTGGACGTCTTCGTCCGGTTTCGTGATCGCCTGCGCACCGACGCGAAACTCCTGCGCCGCTACAACGCGCTCAAGCTGCGCTGCGAAGGCATGCCGATGGCGGACTACCGCATCCTCAAATCAGACTTCATCGCTGCGGCCCTGCTGCAGCATCCGCAGCGTGACAGGGATGCTACTTGTTCGGATTGAGCAGGTACTTCTCGCCCGTTGCCTGGCGCGAGTAGCTCGAGACCGCATCCATGCCGAGCGCCTCGACCAGCGAGATCTCCCGCGTGTAGTGGCTGGCGAAGGTGGTCTTGATTTCCGCCGCCACGCGCGCCTTGAGTTTGGCCTGTCCCTCGGGGCCGATCTTCTGCAGGAAGTTGAACAGCAGCCAGCCGCCCATGCCCCAGGCCATGCCGAAGCCGCGCGTGAATTCGGTCGGCGAGCGGTCCAGGCCGCCGTAGATGTACACCTGCTTGTGGGTGTTGGTGCCGTAGCGGCTGTATTCGCCGGTGGCGCTTCGGGCCAGCGCCGCCTCCATGGCATTCAGGATCTGGCCGGCCAGCTTGCCGCCGCCGGTGGCGTCGAAGGCCAGGGTGGCGCCGGTCGCCGCCAGCGCTTCGGTCAAGTCCTGCATGAAGGTGGGCGACGTGGCATCGCACACATGCCTGGCGCCGATGCCGCGCAGGATCTCCGCCTGTTCCTTCCTGCGCACGATGTTCACCAGGGCGATGCCGTCCTGGATGCAGATCCGGTTGAGCATCTGGCCCAGGTTCGACGCCGCGGCCGTGTGCACCAGCGCCTTGTGGCCTTCGCGCTGCATGGTGTCGACCATGCCCAGGGCGGTGAGCGGATTCACGAAGGCCGATGCGCCCTCGGCGGGGGTCGTTCCTTCGGGCAGCGGCAGGCACTGGGCCGCTGCCAGGCAGCGGTACTGCGTGTACATCGCCCCGCCGAGCACTGACACCGTGCGCCCCAGCAGGGCCTGCGCCTCGGGCGAACTGCCGGCAGCCACGACCACGCCTGCCCCTTCGTTGCCGACCTGCATCGAGCGGTCCAGACGCCCGGCCAGGCCCTTCAGCGCGGCTTCGGGGACGGCGGACGTCAGCACCGGATTGGCGGGCGTTCCCGAGATCTTGACGCTGCCCAGGTCGGCGCCGCCGAGCAGCAGGCCGAGGTCGGAGGGATTCATCGGCGAGGCCTCGATGCGCACGATCACCTCGTGCGCCGCGGGCTTCGGGATCGCTTCGTCGACCAGCGAGAGTTGCAGCTGGCCCTGGCTGCTGACGAGGGAGCGCAGCTGGCGGGTGGTGGCCGGCAATGTCATCTTGGGCATCTCCGATGCGAGGTGTCTGGGGCGGCTCAGTATAGGAGTCGGGCCTTGGCCCTGCTGGCGGCTCGAATCAGGGTGCCAGGTCGGTCGCGCTGGCATCCGGAAAGGCCAGCACCCGGTCGATGCGCCGGCCCTCCAGCGCAGCGATCTCGAAGCACCAGCCGGCGCAGTCGATGCGCTCGCCCACCTCGGGCAGCCGGCCGGACACGAACATCAAGAGGCCCGCCACGGTGTTGTAGCGCCCGCGCTCCTCGTCCGGCAGCTCGCGGATGCCCAGGCGCACCCTGAGTTCGGACACGGGCATCAGGCCGTCGAGCTCCCATGCCCCATCGGGGCGCTCGCGGGCCCAGGCTTCGGCATGCGTGGCCACCTGGAGCTCGCCGGTGATGGCCTCCAGCAGGTCGCGCGGCGTCATCAGGCCCTGCACGACGCCGTATTCGTCAACCACGAAGACGAGCCGTCCGGCGCGCGATCGAAACTGCTCCAGCAGCTCCATCCCGGTCAGGGTTTCCGGCACGAACACCGCCGGCTGGGCCGCCTGCTCGACCGTTCCCTCGTGCGCGGGGCCGAGCCGCAGCAGATGCGCCACGCTGATCACGCCCACCACATCGTCGAGCGAGGCACGGCACACCGGATACCAGGAATGCACCAGGTTGAGCGCCCCGGCCGCGGACACCTGCTGCAGGCTCTGCGCCACGGTGGACGAGGCCTCCAGCCACTCGATGTCGGCGCGCGGCACCATCAGCGACGACAGGCGCCGATCGTCCAGATGGAACACGTTGCGCACCATCTGGTGTTCGTGCATCTCGATCACGCCGGCGTCGACGCCCTCCTCCAGGCTGGCGGAGATCTCCTCCTCGGTCACCACCCGCGCGGCATTCGAATCGATGCGCAGCAGCCGCAAGGTGGCGGCCGTCGCGCTCGACAGCAGCAGCACGAAGGGCTTGGCCGCCGTGGCCAGCCCGCGCATCGGCCGCGCCACGAAGCGCGCCACCGGCTCCGGATACA
>DASXKG010000437.1:0-8085 GCA_036496965.1 Variovorax sp. | reverse complement strand
GCTGTTGGCCGGCGTGGTGCTGGACGACGATCCCAGGCCGGTGCGTGCCGCGGCCTGCGAGACCGGCGGCCCGCTGCAGCTCAGCCTCACCCTCACAGAGGGCAAGTACCACTAGGTCAAGCGCATGCTGGCTGCGGTGGGCAACCGGGTCGAGGCGCTGCATCGCTCGCGCATCGGCATGCTCTCGCTGCCGGCCGAGTTGGCGCCGGGGCAGTGGCGCTGGCTGGGGGCTGAGGAGGTCGAATCGCTGCGTGCTGCCCGCAAGGGTGCACCGGCGCCTGGCTGAGGCCCGGGCCGGCACCGGGCAGCCGCACTTCACGTGCCGGCGTTATCCTCGGCGACGATGCGTCTCCTCCTCGATTCCTTCTGGCGCGCGGTTGCCTATTGCCTGCACCCGCGGGTGATCCTGCTGTCGCTGCTGCCGCTGGCCCTGATGGCGGTGCTGTCCGCCGTGCTCGGCTACTTCTATTGGGACGCGGCGGTGACCTGGACGCGCAACTTGCTGGAGGCCTGGCCGCTGCTGTCGAGTTTCTGGGGCTGGATCGGGCGCTTCTTCCCGGGCAGCGTCACCGCAGCGCTGGCGCCGATGGTCGTCGTGGTGGCTGCGACGCCGCTGATCGTGGTGGTGTCGCTGCTGATCGTGGCGGGCTTCATGGCGCCGGCGCTGACGCGCCTGGTCGTGGAGCGGCGCTTTCCGACGCTGGAGCGCAAGAAGGGCAGTTCCTTTTTCGGCAGCATGGCGCGATCGCTCGGCCTGACCCTGCTGGCGTTGATCGCCCTCGTGGTGTCGATGCCGCTCTGGCTGATACCGCCGCTGGTGCTGATCCTTCCGCCGCTGATCTGGGGCTGGCTGACCTACCGGGTGATGAGCTTCGAGGCCCTGGCCGAGCATGCCAGCCCGGACGAACGCGACGCGCTGCTGCGCGCCCATCGCTTGCCGCTGCTGGGCATCGGCGTGCTCTGCGGCTACCTGGGTGCGGCGCCGAGCCTGGTCTGGGCGTCGGGGCTGCTGTTCGCCGCTGCCTTCTTCGTGCTGGTTCCCCTGGCCATCTGGATCTACACGCTGGTGTTCGCATTCAGCGCGCTCTGGTTCTCGCACTACTGTCTCGATGCCCTGGCGCGCCTGCGCGCCCAGCGCGCGGCGGCAGCCGTTTCACTTCCTGCGGTCGAACCGGCGGCGGATGCCGGCGCGATCGCCAGCCATTGGAGTGCTCCATGACACGCACGGTCGGTCTCATCGTCGTCGGTGACGAAATCCTTTCGGGCAAGCGGCTCGACAAGCACATGCCCAAGCTCATCGAGTTGCTCGCTGCCCGCGGCTTGGAACTGGGCTGGGCCGAGTACGTGGGCGACGTGCCCGAGCGCATCACCGCCGCGCTGGCGCGCGCCTTCGCCTCGGGCGACATCGTGTTCTCGACCGGCGGCATCGGCGCCACGCCCGACGACCACACGCGCCAGTGCGCGGCGGCCGCACTCGGCGTGCCGCTGGCACTGCATCCGGAGGCCGAGGTGCTGATCCGCGAGCGCATGCAGGACACCGCGCGCGAACAGGGCAGCCGCTACGAGCCGGATCGGCCCGACAACGTGCATCGGCTGAACATGGGCGTGTTCCCGCTCGGCGCCAAGATCATTCCCAACACCTACAACAAGATTCCGGGTTTCAGCATCGGCGAAGTGCACTTCGTGCCGGGCTTCCCGGTGATGGCCTGGCCGATGATCGAATCGGTGCTCGACGGCCGCTATGCCGATCTGTTCGAGCGCGGTCGGGCCGTGGAGAAATCGGTGATCGTGTACGGGTCGATGGAAGCGACGCTGACACCCCTGATGGAGGCCATCGAGCGGGCGCACCCCGGCGTCAAGGTGTTCAGCCTGCCGAGCGTCGACCACCCGGAGCTCGGACGGCACATCGAACTCGGCGTCAAGGGCGATACGGCGCTCGTCGATGCGGCCTATGCCCAACTATTGGGCGGATTGCACGAATTCAATGCAAGATTGGGCCCAGAATTGGTGCGTTGAGGCTCCGGGCACCAAATAGGTCGCAAGCTGCCTCGTTTCGGGCGGCGCGGGCCCCGACAATCCCCTCGCAGGCCCGTGGACAATGGCATAGAAACTGCATTCCGTTTTCCGCATTTCCAATCACTTCCAACCACTTCCAATCCCTAGGAGAACCTGATGGCAAAGACCGTCGCCGATGTACTCAAACTCGTCAAGGAAAGCGAGGTCAAGTTCGTCGACTTCCGCTTCACCGACACCCGAGGCAAGGAGCAGCACGTGACCGTGCCGGTCTCCGCATTCGACGAGGACAAGTTCAGCTCGGGGCATGCCTTCGACGGCTCGTCGATCGCCGGTTGGAAGGGCATCGAAGCGTCGGACATGCTGCTCATGCCCGACCCGAACACGGCCAATATCGATCCGTTCTACGAAGAGACGACCCTGATCCTGAGTTGCGACGTGACCGATCCGTCGGACGGCAAGCCCTATGAGCGCGACCCGCGTTCGCTGGCCAAGCGCGCCGAGGCCTACATGAAGGCGTCCGGCCTGGGCGACACCGCCTACTTCGGCCCGGAACCCGAATTCTTCGTCTTCGACAGCGTGCGCTGGAAGAACGACATGTCCGGCTGCTTCGTGAAGATCGACTCCGAAGAAGCTGCCTGGAACACCGACAAGGAATTCGAGCACGGCAACACGGGTCACCGTCCCTCGGTCAAGGGCGGCTATTTCCCGGTGCCCCCGGTGGACAGCTTCCAGGACATGCGCTCGGAGATGTGCCTGGTGCTCGAATCGCTCGGCATCCCGGTCGAAGTGCATCACCATGAAGTGGCCACCGCCGGCCAGATGGAACTGGGCACCAAGTTCAGCACGCTGGTGCAGCGCGCCGACTGGGTCCAGTTGCAGAAGTACGTGATCCAGAACGTGGCCCATGCCTACGGCAAGACCGCCACCTTCATGCCCAAGCCGATCGTGGGCGACAACGGCTCCGGCATGCACGTGCACCAGTCGGTCTGGAAGGACGGCAAGAACCTGTTCGCGGGCGACGGCTATGCCGGCCTGAGCGAGTTCGCGCTGCACTACATCGGCGGCATCATCAAGCACGCCCGTGCACTGAACGCGATCACCAACCCCGGCACCAACAGCTACAAGCGCCTGGTGCCCGGCTTCGAAGCCCCGGTGAAGCTGGCCTACTCGGCCAAGAACCGCTCGGCGTCGATCCGCATCCCGTTCGTCCCGAACCCGAAGGGCCGCCGCGTCGAGGCGCGTTTCCCCGATCCGATGATGAACCCGTACCTCGGTTTCGCCGCGATGCTCATGGCTGGCCTCGACGGTGTGGAAAACAAGATCCATCCGGGCGAAGCCGCCACCAAGGATCTCTACCACCTGCCGCCGGAAGAAGACGCGCTGATCCCGACCGTCTGCCACAGCCTCGACCAGGCGCTCGAGTACCTCGACAAGGACCGCGCTTTCCTGACCAAGGGCGGGGTTTTCACCGATTCGTACATCGACGCCTACATCGACCTGAAGATGCAGGAAGTGACGCGCTTTCGCATGGCGACCCATCCGGTCGAGTTCGATATGTACTATTCGTTGTAATCGCGGCCTGCGGGCTTCGTTAAAAAAGGGACGGCTTGCCGTCCTTTTTCAATGCGCTGGCCCCAACGTGTCGTGGACGCCTCGAATTGCATGAAAATGCCGTCGAGGCGCCGCGCGCGCGCAACACCGAAGACCATGAAGATACATTCCTTTGTTCTGCTGACTGCACTGGCGGCCGCCGGTGCGCATCTGGAGGCCCAGGCCCAGGAACGTGTCTGGCGCTGCGGCAACGAATACACCAACGACGCCGTGACGGCGCAAAAGCGCAACTGCAAGGTGATGGAAGGCGGAAACATCACCGTCATCCAGGGCTCGCGCTCCTATGCCTCGGCCGCGCCCGGCGCGGCGGCTGCGCGTTCGCCGGCGGGCAGCCCCAAGGTCGACGGGACCGACCAGCGCGCGCGCGACGCCGAAGCCCGCACGGTGCTGCAGGCGGAGCTCAAGAAGGCGCAGGACCACCAGGCCGAACTGCAGCAGGCCTACAACAACGGCGAGCCCGAAAAGCAGGGCTATGAAAGCAAGAACTACCAGAAGTACCTGGACCGGGTCGCCGACATGAAGGCCGAGATTGCGCGCAACGAGAGCGATATCGCCGGCATCCAGCGCGAACTCGCACGACTCCCGACGACGCCCTAGGAATGGCGTTCGGCAAATCGCCGGGGCCGGGCAAGCGCTTCCAAGCTTTCGACCTGCTGTCCACGCTGATTGCGGTGGTTCGGGTCGACGGCGCCGTGCTGTTCGCGAACGCGGGACTGGAGGACGCGCTCGGCACCTCGCGCCGCACGCTCGAAGGCTCGCAGTTCGGCGCCTGCTTCCAGGAGCCGCAGGTGCTGCGTACGGCGATCGACGGCGCGCGCAGCAACGACTTTGCGACCTTGCGCTACGAGGCCTTGCTGCGGCGCGTCAACCACGAACTGATGCCGGTGCTGGTGACCGTGGCGCAGAGCGACAAGCCGGGTGAGCTGCTCATCGAGATGTCGCCGCTCGAGCAGCAGGCGCGCCAGGACCGCGAGGAGCGCCTGCTGGACCAGGCGCAGGCCAACAAGGAACTGATCCGCAATCTCGCGCACGAGATCAAGAACCCGCTCGGCGGCATTCGTGGGGCGGCCCAGCTGCTGCAGATGGAAGTCGAGTCGCGCGACCTCATCGAATACACGCAGGTCATCATCCACGAGGCCGACCGGCTGCAGACGCTGGTCGATCGCCTGCTGGCGCCGCACCGGCGGCCGCACGTGGTGGGGGACGTCAACATCCACGAGGTCTGCGAGCGGGTGCGCTCGGTGATCCTGGCGGAATTTCCGCGCGACCTGCACATCGAGCGCGACTTCGATGTTTCCATTCCGGAATTTCGCGGCGACCGCGAACAGCTCATCCAGGCCACGCTCAACATCGTCCACAACGCCGCCCAGGCGCTGGCCGAAAGACGCGCGGCCGGGGATGCGCAAATCACCTTCCGGACACGCATTGCGCGCCAGGTGATCTTCAACAAGCAGTGGTATCGACTGGCACTGGAATTGCATGTCATCGACAATGGACCGGGCGTTCCGGACGCGATCAAGGACCGAATCTTCTACCCGCTGGTGTCGGGCAGGGAAGGCGGGACCGGCTTGGGATTGACGCTGGCGCAGACCTTTGTGCAGCAGCATCACGGCGTGATCGAGTGCGACAGCGTGCCGGGCCGGACCGATTTCAAGATACTGATACCGCTGCCCTAGCAGCCACGCAAAAAAGGAGCTGCATGAAGCCGATCTGGATAGTGGACGACGACCAATCGATCCGCTTCGTGCTGGAAAAAGCCCTGCTGCGCGAAGACCTGCCGACCCGCAGCTTCACCAACACCCGCGACGTGCTTGCAGCACTGGAAGCGACGGCCGATGACGAACTCGAAGGCCCGCAAGTGCTGGTCAGCGACATCCGCATGCCCGGCGGCTCGGGCCTGGACCTGCTCGACAAGATCAAGGCCAAGCACCCGGGCCTGCCGGTCATCATCATGACGGCCTTCTCCGACCTGGACAGCGCGGTCTCGGCCTTCCAGGGCGGCGCCTTCGAATACCTGCCCAAGCCCTTCGACCTGCCGCGCGCGGTCGAGCTGATCCGCCGCGCGGTGGACGAAAGCCAGCGCGAGGAAGTGGCCGAGGAGCGCATGGCGGCCGCACCCGAAATGCTCGGCCAGGCGCCGGCGATGCAGGACGTATTCCGCGCCATCGGACGGCTGTCTCAAAGCAACGTCACCGTGCTGATCACCGGCGAGTCGGGTTCGGGCAAGGAACTGGTGGCGCGGGCGCTGCACAAGCATTCGCCACGCGCCACCGGCCCCTTCGTGGCGATCAACACCGCCGCGATCCCGAAAGACCTGCTCGAAAGCGAGCTGTTCGGCCACGAGCGCGGCGCCTTCACCGGCGCGCAGACCATGCGGCGCGGCCGCTTCGAGCAGGCCGAGGGCGGCACGCTGTTCCTGGACGAGATCGGCGACATGCCCTTCGACCTGCAGACGCGCCTGCTGCGCGTGCTGAGCGACGGCCACTTCTATCGCGTCGGCGGACACAACTCGGTCAAGGCCAACGTGCGCGTGATTGCGGCCACGCACCAGGACCTCGAGCAGCGTGTCAAGCTGGGCGGCTTTCGCGAAGACCTCTTCCACCGGCTCAACGTGATCCGGCTGCGCCTGCCGGCGCTGCGCGAGCGAGGCGAGGATGTGCCGGCCCTGACGCGGCATTTCCTGCAGCAGAGCGCCAAGCAGCTGGGCGTCGAACCCAAGCGCATCTCCGAGCCCGCGCTGGCGCAGCTGGCAACCTTCGCATTTCCCGGCAACGTCCGGCAGCTCGAGAACATCTGCCACTGGCTTACCGTCATGGCGCCGGCGCAACTGATCGAGACCAAGGACCTGCCGCCCGAAGTGATGGCGGCGCATGTGCCCGACGCAGCAGCAGCCGCCGCCGCCGCGCCGACGGCGCATGGACGGACCGAGCGCGAGCCCTTGCCGGCTGCCGCGGCGCCCGCGGCGCACGAGCCCGAAGCGGGGAGCTCGGCCGCGACCGGATCGCCGCCGCTGGCCTGGGAGGGCGGGCTCGAACTGGAGGCCCAGAGCATGCTCGCGGCTGGCCGCAACGACGTCTGGGACGCGCTGTCGCGCCGCTTCGAGTCCCGGCTGATCCTGACCGCGCTCGCCAGCACCCGTGGCCGCCGCATCGAGGCCGCGCAGAAGCTCGGCATCGGGCGCAACACCATCACCCGCAAGATCCAGGAGCTGGGCTTGGAGTGAAGGGGTTCAACGGCTGCGCTGCCCGAGAGTCAGCGAGTCGAGCTGGAACTGCCCGCTCTTGTCCCACAGCCAGGTCTCGACATAGGTGTGTGCGCCGAGCGCGCCGGGGCTGGGCAGGGGCGACGCCGCCTTGATGAGCTCGGCGATCATGCCGCTGACTTCGGGTGCATGGCTCGGCGTGCGGCTGAAATAGACGCCGGTCACGCGGCCGGTGCTGTCGATGTCGGTTTCGGTGACCACCACCGCATACACCAGCGGCGGTATCTTTCCCTTGTAGATGCGCTTCGGATAGGTCTTGTAGATGTGGGCCGCGCCGATCTTTCGGTAGGCGCGCACGGCCGGTGTCTGCGCCGTGATGAGCCGCACCGTAGCCACCTTGGCCGAGGGGCCTTCGTCGCTGGCGGCAGCTGGCGCACCGGACGACGGGCCCTCGGCTCGCGACTCCGGTTTCAGCAGCGAGCAGCCGGACAGCGCCAGCGCCAGCCCGGCTGCTGCAAGCAAGGGCAGAGCCCGCATGTCTTTCATGGGCCGAGGTCGAGGATCACCGGCGCATGGTCGCTGGGCTTGTCCCATTTGCGCGGCACCCGGTCGATGACGCAGCCCCGGGCGCGCGGCACCAGCGCCTGGCTCACCAGGATGTGGTCGATGCGCAGCCCGCGGTTCTTCTGGTAGCCCAGCATGCGGTAGTCCCACCAGGTGAAGCTCTTCTCGGGCTGCTCGAAGAGCCGGAAGCTGTCCGTCAGGCCCAGCGCCAGCAAGGCCTTGAAGTGATTGCGCTCCTCGGTGGTGTGGTGGATGGTCTCGGCCAGGCCGACGGGGTCGTAGCTGTCGCGGTCCTCCGGCGCGATGTTGAAGTCGCCGAGCAGGATGAGGTCCGGATGGGCCACCAGTTCCTGGCGCAGCCAGTCGCGCAGCGCCTCGAGCCATTTCATCTTGTAGGCGAACTTGTCGCTGCCGGGCGCCTGCCCGTTGACGAAATAGCCGTTGACGATGCGCAAGTCGCCATTCGGCGTGTCGATGCTGGCGCTGATCACCCGGGAGTGCTCGTCGCTGAAGCCGCCGATGTTCTTCAGCACATCGCGTACCGGAGCCAGGCTCAGGATGGCAACGCCGTTGTAGGTCTTCTGTCCGAACACCGCCGCATCGTAGCCGGCGGATTCGAGAACCTCCAGAGGGAATTTGTCGTCCGTCATCTTGAGTTCCTGAAGGCACAGAACGTCGACCGGATGGGCGAT
>DASXKG010000436.1:0-2230 GCA_036496965.1 Variovorax sp. | reverse complement strand
TTCGGCGCCCATTCGCTCGATGCGGAGTACGTGCTGATCGATTCGATCGAGCCGCGGCTCTATCTGTCGGCGCAGATGATCATCGACATCTCGCGCGGCAAGGCCGGTGCTGCGGCGCCCTGAGGCCCTAGCGAGGCTGGTTGGAGTTCAATTCTTCTCGAGCATGATGGCGTACGCCTGCGAAAGGCCCAGCAAGGTCTCGGCGCAGCGGATCTGTGTGGACGATCCGTGCATCACTGCCAGCGTTCGGGGACTGAGTTGCGCAAGGGTCCGAATCGTCGCCACGGTGGCGGGCGAGACCGCCGTCGCGCGAAACTGTTCTTCGGCGAAGACCGCAGCACCCAGAATATCCTCGGATGCCAGAGGCGGACCGTCGCCGAAGTGGGTCAACAGATCACCGCAGAAAAGCGTCGCCGTGGTCTCTTCGAACAGCAGACGCGACTCCCAGTTGTGCGGGACATGGGGCGTATCGATATGCCGCACCCGTTTGCCTCCGAGATCGATGATCTCGCCGTCGGCAAGCGCTTTGGGAGGTCGATCGCACAGGTCGTTCAGGGAAACCAGGCAGCCGACCGAACCGTGAGCCACGCTGGCGTGGGGCGCGGCGGCAAGGAACTGGTTCATCGATCCGCATTCGTCGGCCTCCACGTGCCCGAAGGTGATCCAGCGCAGGCGCTCGAGCGGAAAGATGCGTGTGATGGCCTCGGACACCAGCGGGAACATCGCTCGGGGCCCCGTGTGAAAGAGGAGCGGCTCATCCGCATCGATGACAAACTGATTGAACGTGAAGCCGCCGGGCCCGATCTCGGGGACGAATGTCGAAATGCGGTAGATCCGATTGGCTATCTCGTGAGTGCTGGTCTGCATGCGATATTCCGGTGCTGGACCCCCTGGGGTCCGAACCATGATCCGCCGGCAGAATACGTCCTTTCCCGCGTTGGCCGCGAGTAAATTTTCCAGAGATCCTCAGCGGCCCAGCGCTTCGGCGACCCGCTCGGCCGACCCGAAGGCCAGCGTGAAGCCGAGCGCGCCGTGCCCGGTGTTGAAGATCATGTTGGCCGGCGCGCCGTCCACCCGGCCGACGATCGGCAGGCCGGTGGGCGTGGCGGGGCGCATGCCGGTCCAGGGATGGAGCGCGTCGAGCGGGCCGGCATGGGGGAACAGTGCGCGCGTCGCCGAGGCCAGGGTCTCGATGCGCCCGGCCGGAATGCCTGCGTCATGGCCGACCAGCTCGGCCATGCCCGCCACGCGCAGCCGCGCGCCGAGGCGCGCGAACACCACCTTGCGGGCGCTGTCGGTCACGCTCACCAGCGGCGCCGCGCCCGGTGCCGGATCGACATCCACCGTGATGCTGTAGCCCTTGAGCGGATACACGGGCAGGTAGGTGCCGAGCTGCCGCCCCAGGCGATGCGATGCGGTGCCCAGCGCCATCACGAAGGCATCGGCCTCGATGGCCTGGCCGCCGGTGCGCAACGCCGACACCCGGCCGTCGCGCACGTCGAAGCCCTGCACCTCGGTGTCGAGCAGGAAGCGCACGCCCCGCCCGCGCAACGCCCGCACCAGTTCGCTGCACACCTTGAGGCAATCGGCCGCGCATTCGCTGGGCGTGTGGACCGCGCCGGCGATCTGTGGCCGGTAGCTGGCCAGCGCGGGTTCGATCGCCACGCATTCCTGCGCGCCGACCAGCCGCTGCTCGCTGCCCATGGCGCGCTGCAGTTCGAGTTGCCTGGCTGCCCCGTCGAGCGATGAAGCGCTGCCGTAGAGCACCAGCTTGCCGGTGGCGGAGAAGTCGCAGTCGGGCGCGATGTCCGCGCGCATCGCGTCGAAGCCGACCCGGCTGCGTGCCGCGAGCGCCAGCAGCCGCGCCGTCGTCTCGTGCGAGGTGCGGGCATTGCAGGCCGCCAGAAAGGCCATGGCCCAGCGCCACTGCAGCGGATCGAGCTGCGGACGCAGCTTGAGTGGCGAAGAGGGCGAGAGCAGCAGCTTGGGCAGCTGCGTCCAGATCGACGGATCGGCCAGCGGTTGCACGTACGAATAGCTCAGTTGTGCGCCATTGGCGCCGCTGGCCCCGAAGCCGGGCTGCGCGCGGTCGACCACGCTGACCCGGAAGCCATCGCGGTTCAATTGCCAGGCGGTCGCCAGGCCCACGATGCCGGCTCCCAGCACGCAGACGTGCATGACTGTTCTTCCTTTTCTCGTTGTCGGATGCGCCCGCGGCACAAAATGAAAT
>DASXKG010000435.1:0-5858 GCA_036496965.1 Variovorax sp. | reverse complement strand
CGGCGAGCGGCGTCGGCTATGTCCCCGAGGGGCGGAGAATCTTTGCCAATCTCAGTGTCGAAGAAAATCTGAAGGTGCCCCTGGAGCGAGCCGGCCCTTGGACCATCGCGCGGATCTACGAACTGTTTCCGCGCCTGGCCGAGCGCAAGCTCAGCCGCGGGCGCATGCTCTCCGGCGGCGAGCAGGAGATGCTGTCGATTGGGCGTGCGCTCCTGCTCAATCCACGGCTGCTCATTCTCGATGAGCCATCGCAGGGTCTGGCCCCGATGATTGTTCGCGAAGTGTTTCGCGTCGTGTCGCAGATGCGCAATGAGGGGATTTCAGTACTGCTGGTGGAGTAGAACGCGCGCATGGGTCTTGAGATTGCCGATCATGCTTATGTGCTGGACGATGGGGGCATCGTCTATTCAGGAAGTTCACGCGAGCTCGCTGCCGATGAAAACCGTGTTCGAGCCCTGACCGGTGCCAGTGCGGAGGATTGAGCACTCGCTTCGATGCCGGCGAGCCAACGCGGTACGGCTACTTTTCACTTCTAGGCTTATTCGGCAGCCGTCGGGCATGCCACGGGATGAACAGGTAAACTGCAAAGGTTACCTGTATAAATCACGCGGACCTTCCCATGGCGACACCTTTGACCCACCTCGACGAAGCCGAGCTGCACGTGCTGGCGGCCGATCTGCGTGTCTTGCTGGGCCGCCTGCGCAAGAGACTGCGCCAGCAAGCCAACCTGGGCGACTTCAGCTTCAACCAACTGCAGGTCGTGCTGCGGCTGGAGCGCGAGGGTCCGGCCACGGTCAGCGCCCTTGCCAAGGCCGAGGGCATGCGGCCGCAGTCCATGAGCGAGACGGTCGCGGTGCTGAAGGCTGCCGGCCTGCTCACCGGCAGCCCGGATCCGGCCGACGGCAGGCAGACCCTGATATCCCTGACCCCGGCCTGCAAGCAGGCATTGCGCGCCAACCGAAGCGCCCGCGAGGATTGGCTCTTCCACGCGCTGCGCCAGAAGCTCAGCGCCGCCGAGCAAGCCAGGCTGGCGGCTGCATGCGGCCTGCTGCAACGCCTGCTGGAGCCCTGAGCATGGCGGCTACCTTCCGCTCCCTGCGCGGCCGAAACTACCGCCTGTGGGCTGGCGGCGCCCTGGTGTCCAACATCGGCACCTGGATGCAGCGCACCGCACAGGACTGGATCGTCCTGACCATGCTGAGCAACCACAGTGCCACCGCGGTCGGCATTGTCATGGCCCTGCAATTCGGCCCCCAGATGCTGCTGCTGCCGGTGACCGGCCTGGCCGCCGACCGCCTGGACCGGCGCAAGTTGCTCTGCTGCACCCAGGCGGTGATGGGCCTGTTGGCGCTCAGCCTGGGGCTGCTGACGCTCAGCGGTGCGGCCCAGCTCTGGCATGTCTACGTGTTCGCATTCCTGCTCGGCTGCACCAGTGCCTTCGACGCACCGGCGCGCCAGACCTTCGTCTCCGAGCTGGTGGGCGAGGAAGACCTGCCCAACGCCGTGGGACTGAACTCCGCGTCCTTCAATGCCGCCCGCATGATCGGACCGGCCGCTGCCGGTCTGCTGATTGCGGGGGTCGGTGCCGGCTGGGTGTTCCTGCTCAATGCGGCGTCCTTCGTGGCCGTCATCGTGTCGCTGCGACGGCTGCGTGTCGCCGACCTTCACCGGCGGCCAAGCTCGCCACGCGGTGTCAGCGGACTGGCCGATGGGGCGCGCTATGTGTGGGCCCGGCCCGACCTCAAGGCCACGCTGTTGATGCTTTTCATCTTCGCGACTTTCGGGCTGAATTTTCCGATCTACATCTCGACCATGGCAGTCGGCGTGTTCCATGCCGACGCCGGCTCCTACGGGCTGCTGAGCTCCGCCATGGCGGTGGGCTCGGTCAGCGGCGCGCTGCTGTCGGCCGGCCGGGAGCGGCCGCGCTTCACGCTGCTGGTGCTGGCGGCGGCAGTGTTCGGCGTCGGCTGCGGCGCGGCCGCGCTGATGCCCAGCCAGTGGCTGTTCGCCGGCGTGCTGGTGATACTGGGCGTGGCGGCGCAAACCTTCAACACCACCACCAACACCTTGGTCCAGCTGAGCACCGCGCCGGCGATGCGAGGCCGGGTCATGGCCATCCTGCTGGCCCTGCTGCTGGGCGGCACGCCGCTGGGCGCGCCGCTCATCGGCCATGTCGCCGACAGCTTCGGGGCGCGCTGGGCCATGGGCGTCGGCGCCCTGGCCGGCCTCCTGGTGGCCGCCATCGGTTGCGTGTACCTGCGCAGGAGCAGGGCGAGCCAATTCCAGCTGGCCGGCGGCGCGCAGGGCTGAGCCTCGGGCAGCGATTCGATCCAGGTATCGCCCTTGCATTTTTCGCATCTCCTGCCGGCCAGGGCGCACGCCTAACATCCGGGGCGAGGCCGAGATCCGGTCCCACTTGAAGAACGGAATCCAGTGATGTATCTCACGCGATGGGGCAGCAACGGCCCGAGGATTGTCATGGTGCATGGCAGCGCGCAAGGCAGCGAGCTCGGCGGCCAGCGCCACTTCTCGGCCCAGGAACGGCTGGCCGATCGGGGCTGGCAGCTGATCGTGCCCGATCGCCCCGGTCATGGGCGCACGCCATCACCCGGCCGTCCCGACGATGCCGACGCCGATGGCGCCCTGGTGGCGGAATTGCTGGATGACGGCGACGGCGCGGGTGCGCACCTGGTGGGCCATTCCTTCGGCGGCTGCGTGGCCTTGGCCGCTGCCGCCAGGCGTCCGGGCGCGGTGCGCTCGCTGACGATCATCGAGCCCGCGATGGCGCCGCTGGCGATGAACAAGCCGGTGGTGCTGCGCTTCGGATTGCGGATGGCGAAGACGCTGATCTTCTCTTTCTCGGACGAGGCGCGCATCAGGCGCTTCATCAAGCTCGTCAACATCCCGCCGGAACTGCGCGGCGGCTCCAAGCCCGAAGAGCTCCAGCGCATGGGGCGCGCCATCGCCAAGCTGAAACTGCCGAGCAGGAAGTCGCTGGCGCAGCAGCTCGAGACCATCCGTCAGGCGGGCATTCCCCTGATGGTGGTCAGCGGTGGCTGGAGCCCTGCCTTCGAAGCCGTCTGCGACACGGTGGCGCAGCTCGGCCACGGCTGCCGGCTGGTGATCGCCGCGCCGCATCATTTCCCGCAGCTGGTGTCGGACGAGTTCAACCAGCAACTCGCCCGCTTCATGCAGGACAGTGACGCCGGGAAAACTGAAGGGGGCTGATCGCCGCCGGGGCTTCGGCCTCAGAGTAGCGGGCGGCCCTTGCAGCCACCGTGGCAGCCGCTTGCCATCGCCTCCGGCGGCTCGCAGAATGAGATCTGGCACCGCACATTCGCAGCGAGCGCACGTCATGAGCCTCGACCCCATCCCTCCCCTCGCGCTGGTGGTGGATGACGAGCGGGTGTCTCGCCTCCTGGTGAAGCGCGCCCTGGAGAGCCTCGGCTGCGCTCCGGTGCTGGAGGCTGCCGACGGATTCGAGGCGCAACAGGTCCTGCGCGAGCACCCGGATGTCGCGCTCGTGCTCACCGACATCGTGATGCCGCGGATGGACGGGCTGGAATTGCTGCGCTGGGGACGCCAGGCGGTGCCGGGCGCCATGTGGATCGTCCTTTCCGGACTGGACACCTTCGACTCGGCGGTGGCCGCGATCCGGCTGGGGGCGTTCGACTTCCTGCCGAAGTCGCCGCGCAAGGAGGAGATGGGGGTTTCGGTGCGCAATGCGCTCGAGCGGCGGCAACTGCTGGCGGAGCGGGAGCGGCTGCACAACGAGCTGCAGCGCAAGGTCCGGGAGCTCGAGGAAACCTCGGCGGTGCTGCGTCGCGATCTGGAGCGTGCGGAAGTGATCCAGCGCGCGCTGTTGCCGCGCAGTCCGCCTCCCCTGGAAGGCTATTGCATCCAGTCGGTCTACCGGCCGGGACAGCATGTCGGCGGCGACCTCTACGATGTGCTCCGGCTGGGCGATCGGCACCTGGCCTTCTACCTGGCGGACGCCACCGGCCACGGGGTGACGTCGGCGATGCTCTCGGTCTTGTTCAAGCAGCGGCTGGTCCTGATGGACCCGGCGACGGGCCTGGCGCTGCCGCCGGCGGTGGTCCTCGGCGCCGTGAACCGCTCGATCTGCCAGGCGCAGGTCGCACCGGGACTTTTCCTGACGGCTGTCCTTGGCCTGCTGGATACGGCGGACGCGAGCCTCACGCTGGCATCGGCGGGCCATCCGCCGGTGCTGCATGCGCGCGACGGTCGGGAGACGCGGCTCATCCGTCGCACCGGTCCCGCGCTCGGTCTGACGCCGGATGCGCAGTTCCAGCAGGAGCGTCTCCAGCTCAGGGCGGGCGATCGGATCCTCTTCTACACCGACGGGCTCTTGCCCGCGGGCAAGGAGGGGGAGCTGGAACAGCTGGAGCGGGTGCTCGCCAGGCCGTTCTCCAGCGCACAGGAAATGATGACGCAGTTGCACGGCGGCGCGGTGGCGGGAACGGACCGGGATGACGTGACCATCCTGCTGATCGACGCGCACGCAGGCACCTCCTGGTTCGACAACGGCGCCGACGTCCCCGCGGCAGCTGCCTCCAACGCAGCGCGACCGGATGGCGAGGTGGTGTTCTACGGGGAAACGGAGAACGCCGCCTACCTCGCGCTGCGCGGCCGGGCAACCTGGGTGCACTGCGATGCCTTCCATGAAACGGCCCTGGCCGTCCTGGACGGGAGGCGCCGCCTGGTGCTGGACTTCTCCGGCTGCGAATACCTGGACAGCACCTGCCTCGGCACGGTGCATGAGCTGGTCGCCCGGGGCGGCGTCGTGCTGGCGGGGGTGACTCCCGCGGTGCGCGCGCTTTTCGAGGAACTGAGCATGCAGCAAGTGCTGGCCTCCATCAGCGAGGAAGTCCCAACCGCGCCCGAGCTTTGCGCGCTGAGCGCCCAGGGCAACCAGGCCGCGGTGCACCAGCGAATCCTGCGCTCGCATGAGGCCCTCTCCGCGCTGAGCGAACGCAACCGCGGGGAGTTCCGGGAGGTGGTCGAGGCGCTGCGCGGCGAGCAGGACGGTCCGGCATGAGCGCCGCGCCGGACCGCTCCAAGCAAGCTCGCACCGCAGTGCGAAGCATGGAGGTTACCCGATGAACGCCATCATCCGAGTGCTGCATCTGGAGGGCGACCCGGGCGATGCGCAACGCATCCGGGCCTCGATGCAGAACGAGGAACTGGCCTTCGACATCGTCTGGGTGCAAACGCGGGAGGACTTCACCGCCGCTCTGCAGCGGCAAGCCTTCGACCTGGTCCTGTCCGACTACGAGCTCGGAGGCCTGGACGTGCTGCGGCATATCCGCCAGCAGCACCCCGAGCTTCCGGTGATCACGATTTCCGCCGGGCTGAGCGAGGAAGAGGCGGTGGATTGCATGAAGGCCGGCGCCACGGACTATGTCCTCAAGCAGCGGCTGCGGCGGCTGGGTTTCTCCATACCCCGAGCGCTTGCCGAACAACAGCAGCGGGGCGCGCTGCGCCGGGCGCAGGCAGACCTTCGCGCCCTGAACGCCGACCTGGAAGCGCGCGTGCATTCTCGAACCGCCGAACTCGAAACGAGCAACCGATTCCTGGACTCGGTGATCCAGCACATCCCGCACATGGTGCTGGTCAAGCGCGCCAGCGACCTGACCATGGTCCGCGTCAACCGCAGCGTCGAGAAGCTTCTGGGACGCAGCCAGCAGGAGTTGCTCGGCAAGACCTCCTACGACGCCCACACCAGGGAGGAGGCGGAGTTCTTCACGGCGAAGGACAAGGAAGCCCTGGCGCTGGGCAGCGAACTGGACATCCCGGAGGAGACGATCCATGCGAGCGACGGTCGCGTCCTGATTCTC
>DASXKG010000434.1:0-2601 GCA_036496965.1 Variovorax sp. | reverse complement strand
CCGCTGGCGAGTTCGGCGAGGCGGGCTGGCACTTCGTTCATCGGGATCGTGACGAGCGCGAAGCCGTCCGGGGCGATGCTGGCGGTCTGCAGTTCCCAGGGCTCGCGCACGTCCAGCACCACCGGCGTTGCACCCGGGTTGTGTGCGAACCAGCCGGCCAGTTCGGTGGGGCGGATTTGATCGATCATGGGGCGGTGCGCTTCAGAAGTCGAAGCGCGAGGGCACGGGAAAGTGCAGCAGGCGCGGCGCCACCGTGTCCCAGGGCTGCTTCACGTCCCATTTGCCTTCACTGATGCGGGTCACGAAATGGGCGCGCATCATGGGCTCGTCACCGACCACCGCGGCCAGCCGGCCTCCGGGCTTCAGCGAGCCGAGCAGCCCTTGCGGAATGCGTGCCACCGAGCCGCTCAGCACGATCACGTCGAAGCTCGGACCGCTCGGCAGCGGCGTCGCGCCGTCGGCGTGGCGCACCTCGACGTTCGCCACGCCGTTGCGGCGCAGGTTCTCGCTGGCCACCTTGACCAGGCCGGGGTCGATCTCCAGCGTCAGCACCTGGGCCGCGCGATGGGCGAGCAGGGCGGCCATGAAGCCGGAGCCGCTACCGATCTCGAGCACTGATTCGTGCTTCTGGATGTGCAGGTCCTGCAGCATGCGCGCCTCGACCTTGGGCGAGAGCATGCACTGCCCCGGCTCCTTCGCAGTGGCGCCTTCGAGCGGGATCTCCATGTCGAAGAAGGCCAGCCCCCGATGCGCCTCGGGCACGTAGTCTTCGCGCCGGATTTCGGCCAGCAGGTCGAGGATCTCGAAGTCGAGCACGTCCCAGGGACGGATCTGCTGCTCGATCATGTTGAAGCGCAGGCGCTCCAGGGTGGGGGTGGGATTCATGGGGCTCCTTGGCGGGACGGGTGACAGGCCTCGATTCTAGGCAAGGCATTGGCGGCCGCGCCAAGCGATCACAATGAGCTATTGCCACTTCATCCGGAATTCACCATGACTTCGTCAGCAACGCAAACCGAAACCATCGTCCTCGGCGGTGGCTGTTTCTGGTGCACCGAAGCCGTGTTCGATCGCGTCCAGGGCGTGCTCGACGTCGAGTCGGGCTACAGCAACGGGCAGACCCTGAACCCGAGCTACGAGGAGGTCTGCACCGGCCGCACCGGTCACGTCGAGGTGGTGAAGCTGGTCTTCGATCCGGCCCAGATCACGCTGCGCGAGATCCTGGAGATCTTCTTCGTCGTCCACGATCCGACCACGCTCAACCGGCAGGGCAACGATGTCGGCACGCAGTATCGCAGCGGCATCTACTACCTGGACGAGGCGCAGAAGCAGGTGGCCGAAGCGGTGATCCGCGAGATCGGCGAGAGCAAGACCTATCGCTCGCCGGTGGTGACCGAGGTCGAGCCGCTGGCCAACTATTCGGCGGCGGAGGCCTATCACCAGGACTACTTCCGCAACAACCCGGAACAGGGCTATTGCGCCTTCGTCGTCGGGCCCAAGGTCGAGAAATTCCAGAAGACCTTCGCGGCCCGGCTCAAGACATAGGCCAGCGGGCCCCGGCGGGTCCTTCAGGGCGCGAGCCGCTCGCGCACCCAGTCGCCGGCTTCGAGGCGATAGTGCAGGCGGTCGTGCAGGCGACTCTTGCGGCCCTGCCAGAACTCCCAGCCATCCGGCTCCAGCCGATAGCCGCCCCAATGCGGGGGGCGCGGCGGCGCCAACAGATGCCGCGCGGCGTAGAAGGCGGCGTTCTTCACCAGCACGTCGCGGCCCCTGATCACCTCGCTCTGCGGGCTGGCCCAGGCGCCGATGCGGGAGTCGAGCGGCCGGCTGGCGAAGTAGGCGTCGCTTTCTGCCGCATCGACCTTCCGCACCCGGCCTTCGATGCGCACCACCCGCTCCAGCTCGACCCAGTGGAATTGCAGGGCGGCATAGGGATTGCCGGCCAGCTCCTGCCCCTTGCGGCTGGTGTAGTTGGTGTAGAAGACGATGCCGCGCTCGTCGTAGCCCTTGATCAGCACGATGCGGGTCGAGGGGCGCAGGTCGCCGCCCACCGTGGCCAGGGTCATGGCGTTGGGTTCGGGCAGCTTGGCGTCGATGGCTTCGGCGAACCAGCGCTCGAACTGCTGCAGCGGGTCGGCGGCGCTTGCGCTTTCGTCGAGCTCGGCGCGCTCATAGCTCCGGCGCAGCGCGGCCAGCGAATCATTGGGGGAACTCATGGCGCCATTGTTGCGCATGCGAAGCGGGGATACTGTTGCCCATGGATTTCGCCCGACCCCTCTGGCCGACCGTGATCGTGCTGGCCTCCGGCCGCGGCGAGCGCTTCCGCGCCGCCGGCGGCGCCGGCCACAAGCTGCAGGCGCCATTGGCGGGGTCGACGGTGCTGGCGCACACCCTGGCCGCGGTGCGCGCCAGCGGCCTGCCGTGGCACCTGGAGGACATCGGCCATCCCGGCATGGGCGACTCGATTGCTGCGGCCGTGCGGGCCACCTCCGGCGCGGCGGGCTGGCTGATCCTGCCGGGCGACCTGCCGCTGGTGCAGCCGGCGACCTTGCACGCGGTGGCGCGGGCGCTGGGCGCTGCGGTGCAGGCGGCGCAGCCGAGCTA
>DASXKG010000433.1:0-7799 GCA_036496965.1 Variovorax sp. | reverse complement strand
TAGAGGAAGGTCACGTCCACGTCGAGCGGGCGCAGCGCGATGCGCTGGTGCACCACGTTCGCGCCCTCGTTGATCATCGCGGCCATGTAGCGGCGCATGATCTCCTCGTTGCTGAAGCTGCGCGGCGTGATGCCGGCGCGCTGGCGCTCGGCGTCGATGATGGCCAGCACTTCGGGATCTTCCACCCCGGTGCGCGCGCCGGCCGGATAGAGGTAGTAGCCGCGCTGCGTCTTCTGGCCGAACCAGCCGCGTTCGCAGATGCGGTCGGCCACCTGCACGTAGCGCGCCTTCGGGTCGCGGGTGGCGGCCTTGCGCTTGCGCGTGGCCCAGCCGATGTCGCCGCCCGCCAGGTCGGACACCTGGAAGGGGCCCATGGGATAGCCGAAGTCGCGCACCGCCTGGTCGATCTGGTAGGGCGAGGCGCCGTCTTCCATCATGTGGTCGGCGGCCTGGCGGTAGACGGCCAGGATGCGGTTGCCGATGAAGCCGTCGCACACGCCCGCGCGCACCGGCACCTTCTTCAGCTTCTTGGCCAGCTCGAAGCCCGTGGCCACCACGTCGGCGCTGACCTTGGCCGGCACCACGATCTCGAGCAGCTTCATGATGTTGGCTGGCGAGAAGAAATGCAGGCCCACCACGTCGCCGGGGCGCGAGATGCTGGCGGCGATCTCGTCGATGTCCAGGTAGGAGGTGTTGGTGGCCAGCACGGCACCGGGCTTGCAGACGCGGTCGAGTTCGGCGAAGACCGCCTTCTTGACCGCCATGTCCTCGAACACCGCCTCGACCACGATGTCGACGGGGGCCAGCGCGTCGTAGGAGGTCGAGCCCGAGAAGCGCGCCATCACGGCCGCCTTGGCCTCGGCGGTCATGCGGCCCTTCTGGATCAGGCCGTCGTAGACGCGCTCGACATGGCCGCGGCCGCGCGCCAGGCTGGGCTCGTCGCGCTCGATCATCGTCACCGGCATCCCGGCATCGAGCATCGCCACCGCGATGCCCGCACCCATGGTGCCCCCGCCGACGATGCCGGCCGAGGCCAGCGGGCGCGGCTTGGCGGCCCTGGTTTCGGGTGCCTTCAGCACTTCGCGCTCGGCGAAGAAGGCATGGATCAGGCCGGCGCGCTGCGGGCTGTCGATGCATTGCAAGAACAGCTTGCGCTCCAGCGCCATGCCTTCGTCGAAGGGCAGGCTGAGTGCACCCTCGGTGGCGTCGATGATCTTCATCGGCGAGAACAGGCCACGGCTCTTCTTGGCGGTGTCGGCGCGGGCAGCGTCGAGCGCGGCGCGGCTGGCGGCCGCATCGGCCAGGCCCTGGGCCTCGCGCGTGCGGCGCACCGGCGCCCTGGTCGCGACCAGTTCCCTGGCGTAGGCCAGGCCTTCGGCCAGAGGTTCGGTGCCTTCGCCCAGGCGGTCGACCAGGCCCAGTGCCAAGGCCTCCTTGGCGCCCACATGGCGGCCGCTCAGCATCAGTTCGAGGGCCGCCTTGGCGCCGATCAGGCGCGGGCCGCGCTGCGTGCCGCCGGAGCCGGGCAAGAGGCCCAGCGTCACTTCGGGCAGGCCCAGCTTGGCCGAGGGCAGGGCCAGCCGGTAATGGGCCGACAGCGCAACCTCCAGGCCGCCGCCCAGGGCCGCGCCATGGATCGCGGCAAGCACAGGCTTGGCGCAATCCTCGATCGCCCGGCAGACCTCGGGCAGCGAGGGCGGCTGCGGCGTCTTGCCGAATTCGCGGATGTCGGCGCCGGCGATGAAGTTACGCCCCGCGCCGACGATCAACACGGCAGACACGGCGCTGTCGGCGTCAGCCGCGGCCATGGCGGTGGCCAGGCCGCGCCGCACGTCCACGCCGAGTGCATTGACCGGCGGGTTGTCGACGGTGACGACCAGCACGCCGTCCTGGCGCTGCCAGCGGACGGGATCGGTTGCGGAAGAGGTGGGGGCGGTGCTCATGGTGCGTGTCTCCAGGCGGGTCTCAGGTGAACCCAGCATTCTTGAGCCGTCCCGCCGCTTTGACAATGGGCGGCCGATTGACAGACTGTCAAAGAAAATTTGACACACAATCTGCGGCCATGGACCTCCAGTCGCTCAGCCTGCTCGTCGAGATCATGAATGCCGGCAACCTCAGCGCGGCGGCGCGCCGGCTGAAGATGAGCCGCGCCAACGTCAGCTACCACCTGAACCAGCTGGAGCGCTCGGTCGGCGCACAGCTGGTGCGCCGCACCACGCGCCGCGCCGAGCCGACCGAGATCGGCCTGCGCCTCTATCAGCACGGCCTGGCCATCCAGGCCGAACTGCTGGCCGCGCAGGAATCGGTCAGCGCGCTCGGCCAGGGCCTGCAGGGGCTGGTGCGCCTGAGCGTGCCCAGCGGCTACGGGCAACTGGTGATGTCCGGCTGGCTGATCGAATTCAAGCGTGCCTACCCGGGCATCGTGCTCGACGTGGTGTTCGAGAACCGGATCGTGGACCTGCTGCGCGACGAAGTCGACATTGCCATCCGGGTCGTGCCCGAGCCGCCGCAGAACCTGGTGGCGCGCGAGCTCGGGCCGGTGCGCTACGTGGCCTGCGCCTCGCGCGCCTTTGCAGAGGCCCAGGGGCTGCCGACAGCGCTCGAGCAGCTGCGCGGCGCGCCGGTCGTCACTGCCGCCGTGATCGGGCGGCAGCTGCGCGTCTCGGCCTACCAGGGCGAGGAACGACGCGAGGTCATCCTGGAGCCGACGCTGATTTCCGAGAACTTCCTGTTCCTGCGCCAGGCCATCCTGGCCGGCCTGGGCATCGGCCTGGTGCCGGACTATGTGGTGCAGGACGACCTGCAGCGCGGCGACGTGGTGACGACGCTGGACGACTGGCGCCTGAGCATCTTCGGCACCCGGATGTTCATGCTGTACATGCCCAATCGCCAGCACACGCGGGCCACGCAGACCTTCATCGAATTCATTCTCCAACGCGCCCGGGGAGCGCCGGCCGCGATGGGACAATCCGCTCCATGACAAGCCCCGCCGACACCCTCAGAATCACCCGCCCCGACGACTGGCACCTGCACCTGCGCGACGGCGCCGCGCTGCAAGCCGTGTTGCCGCACTCGGCGCGCCAGTTCGGCCGCGCGCTGATCATGCCGAACCTGCGCCCGCCGGTCACCACCGCGCAGCAGGCGCTCGACTACCGGGCGCGCATCCTCGAAGCGCTGCCCGCCGGCTCGGCGTTCCAGCCCCTGATGTCGCTCTACCTGACCGACAAGCTGCCGCCCGCCGAGATCGAACGCGCCGCGGCGGCCGGCATTCGTGCGCTCAAGCTGTACCCGGCCGGCGCCACCACCAACAGCGATGCCGGCGTGACCGACATCCGCAAGACCTACGCCACCCTCGAGGCGATGCAGAAGCACGGCCTGCTGCTGCTGGTGCACGGCGAGGTGACCGACCCGGCGGTCGACCTGTTCGACCGCGAGGCGGTGTTCATCGACCGGGTGTTGGTTCCGCTCAGGCGCGACTTTCCCGAGCTCAAGGTGGTGTTCGAGCACCTGACCACGAAGGAGGGGGCCCACTACGTGCGCGACGCGAATCGCTTCACCGCCGCCACCATCACGGCGCACCACCTGCTCTACAACCGCAACGCGATCTTCACCGGCGGCATCCGGCCGCACTACTACTGCCTGCCGGTGCTCAAGCGCGAGACCCATCGGCTGGCGCTGGTCGAGGCCGCCACCAGCGGCAGCGAACGCTTCTTCCTCGGCACCGACAGCGCGCCGCATCCCGCGCAACTCAAGGAGCATGCGCTCGGCTGTGCCGGCTGCTACACCGCGCTCACCGCGATCGAGCTCTATGCCGAGGCCTTCGATAACGCCGGCGCGCTCGACAAGCTCGAAGGCTTCGCCAGCTTTCATGGCGCCGACTTCTACGGCTTGCCGCGCAACACCGGGCGCGTGACGCTGCGCCGAGAACGCTGGACCGTGCCCGAGGAGTTGCCCTTCGGCGATGCCACCCTGAAGCCCTTGCGCGGTGGTGAAACGCTGGCCTGGAGACTCCAATGACCGGCGCCACGCGCGTGATGCTGCTGGTCGATGCCGACAACGTCTCGGCCGACGTGATCGAGCAGGCGGTGCAGCGCACCCTGGACGAGTACGGCGGCGTGCACGTGCGCCGTGCCTACTGCAACGCCGAGACGGCGCTCAAGCAGCAGGCGCTCTTCAAGCGGCTGTCGATGCGGCCGATGGTCAACCTGTCGGCCGGCAAGAACAGCACCGACATCGCGCTCGCGGTGGATGCCATGGATCTGGTCGTTGCCGAGCGGCCGGACATCGTCGTGCTGGTGTCCTCGGATTCGGACTTCGCGCCGCTGGTGGTCCGCTTGCGCGAAAAGGGCTGTCGCGTCTGCGGCATCGGCCAGCAGGGCAAGACCGGCGACGACACCATCGGCGTCTACGACAGCTTCGTCGACCTGCTGCATCACGCCGGGCAGAAGGACCCCGCGCGGAAGAAGCCGGCCGCCGCCGCGCCGCCGCCGGCCAAGCGGGCACCGCGGCGAAGCAAGGCCGTGGCGGCTGCCGCAGCCCCGCGTGCGCCGGTGCTGCCGGACGACGTGCTGCGCATCCTGGATGCCGTGCTCGAACTGGGCATGGGCAACAAGGTCGAGCTCAACCTGGCGGCGGAGCGGCTGCGCGCCGCGAGGCTGCTCGGCAAGAGCGCCAGCTCGCCGAAGCTGTTCAAGAAATACCCCGAGCTGTTCCTGCTGACACCCGAGAAGACGCCGAACAAGGTGCAGTACATCGGTCCGATGCCGCCGTGAGCTTTGGCATCGATGCGGGGCGTCCGTGGCTGGCCCCGTATGCGCCGCGGCTGGCGCGCGTGGCCACGGCCGCGGGCCGCGATGGCGTGGCCCGGGCGCTGTCGGCGGATGCGGCGGCCGTCGAGCTGGCTGCCGGCCATTTGAAGTTCGTGGCGCAGGACGGCGCGCCGCCGGGCGAAGCCTACGAATCCTTCATCTTCCGCACCGCCTGTGTGCCGACGCGCGACAACCTGCACGATTTCTTCAACGGCCTGGTGTGGCTGGAGTTTCCCGAGGCCAAGCGGCAACTCAACGAATTGCAGGCCCGCGAGATCGCGCGCTCGGGCGTCGGCAACGCGCGCGGCGCGCTGCGCGATGCGCTCACGCTGTTCGACGAGAACGGGGCCGTGCTCGACGCGCCACTGGCGCTGTGGGAGGCGCTGCTGGCGCGCGACTGGCGGCACCTGTTCGTCACGCAGCGCGCCTTGTGGCGAGATGCGAAGTTGCTGGTCTTCGGCCATGCGCTGCTCGAAAAACTGGAGTCCCCGCGCAAGCCGGCCACTGCCCACGTGCTGCGCGCACCTGGCGCCGATCCTTCCATCGCCATCGACGACAGGGCCATTGCGGCAGCACTGCAGCCGGAGCACCTCGTCACCAAGCCCTTCGTGCCGCTGCCGGTGCTCGGCGTGCCGGGCTGGTGTTTCGGAAACGAGAACTTTTCCTTCTATGATGACTCGGATGTCTTTCGCTCCCGGAGGGTCCTGACTTGAAACGCATTCTTCTTTTCGTATTGACCAACGTGATGGTGGTGGCCGTGCTCGGCGTGGTGGCCAGCCTGCTCGGGGTCAACCGCTTCCTGACGCCCAACGGGCTCAACCTCACGGCGTTGCTCGGCTTTGCGCTGGTGTTCGGTTTCGGTGGCGCGTTCATCTCGCTCTTGATCAGCAAGCCGATGGCCAAGTGGTCGGCCGGCGTGCGCATCATCAACGAGCCGCAGAACGGCGATGAGGCCTGGATCATCCAGACCGTGCGCAATCTCGCCGACAAGGCCGGCGTCGGCATGCCGGAAGTCGGCATCTTCGAGGGTGCGCCCAATGCCTTCGCCACCGGCGCCTTCCGCAATTCCTCGCTGGTCGCCGTGTCCACGGGCCTGCTGCAGAACATGACGCGCGAAGAGGTCGAGGCCGTGATCGGCCACGAGATCGCGCACGTCGCCAACGGCGACATGGTCACGATGACCCTGATCCAGGGCGTGATGAACACCTTCGTCGTGTTCCTCTCGCGCGTGATCGGCTACGCCGTCGACAGCTTCCTGCGCCGCAACGACGAGCGCTCCAGCGGCCCCGGCATCGGCTACTTCGTGACCACGATCGTGCTCGACATCGTGCTGGGCTTTGCTGCCGCCATCGTGGTGGCCTGGTTCTCGCGCCAGCGCGAGTACCGTGCCGACGCCGGCTCGGCCAGCCTGTTGGGCCGCAAGCAGCCGATGATGAACGCGCTGGCCCGCCTGGGCGGCCTGGCGCCAGGCGAATTGCCCAAGAGCATCGAGGCCATGGGCATCACCGGCAAGCTCGGCAGCCTGTTCGCCACCCATCCGCCGATCGAGCAGCGGATTGCGGCGCTGCAGAACGCGCAGGGCTGAGGCGCTGGAACTCGCAAGCAAGGCCGCCTTCGGGCGGCTTTTTTGTGTCCGACGTTTCTGTTTCAGCGCTCGTCATTTCTCAATGCCGGGTATTTCCGCCGCAGCTCATGAATTGCCTCTTAGAGTGGCGCGGCAGCCAGTAACGGACGACAACTTCATGTGATGACATTGTCATTACGACAGACTAGAATAGATGGAAGGTGAGTAGTCATGACCAGCCGAACCGAACGCTCTCCGCGTCGTGAGACGCTCAATATCCGTATTCCTGCTGCAGTCCGCGCCCTGATCGACCGCGCAGCGGAAGTGGGTGGGAAGACGCGCACGGACTTCATCCTGGAAGCGTCGAAGCGCGCGGCCGAGGAAACGCTGATTGATCAGACATTGCTGCTGGCTGATCCCAAGGCCTATGCGGCCTTCGTGGCCTTGCTGGAGGCACCACCTGCGCCGAATGAGCGCCTGCGCCGAACGATGCGGAACCGGGCCCCTTGGGACCTTGGCTGATGCTTGGAGCCCCGGAACCGCTGACGCCCGCACACCAACTTGACGACTTCGACTCCGGGACGCCTGTCCTGAACCACTGGTTGAAGCGCCGGGCCCGGCAAAACCAGGCCAGCGGCGCATCGCGAACTTTTGTGATCTGCGAGGAGGGCGCGGTGGTTGGGTACTACGCTCTGGCGTCGAGCGCAGTCATGGCGCAAAGCGCGGCGGCCCGCTTCCGCCGCAACATGCCCGATCCCATTCCGGTGGTGGTGCTGGGACGCCTGGCCATTGCGCAGACGCATCAGCGCCGTGGCCTTGGCCGCGCGCTGTTCCGCGATGCAGGCCTGCGCATCCTTCAGGCCGCTCACACCATCGGCATCCGCGGACTGCTGGTGCATGCGATTTCCGCTGAAGCGCGGGACTTTTACCTGCGTCTCGGCCTTTCGCCCTCGCCGCTCGATCCACTGGTCCTGATGGTCACGCTGTCGGATTTGCGCGAGACGATGCGTTAACTCGATCCGTGTGCGATGTTGCTTCCGACCGCCTCCGCCACCTTGATCCCGTCCACCCCCGCCGATAGGATCCCGCCCGCGTAGCTCGCACCTTCGCCGGCCGGATACAGGCCGCGCACATTCAGGCTCTGGAAGTCCTCGCCGCGCGTGATCCGGATCGGCGCGGAGGTGCGCGTCTCGACGCCGGTCAGCACGGCGTCGTACAGGTCGAAGCCCTTGAGCTTGCGGCCGAACGCCGGGAAGGCCTCACGCATCGCCTCGATGGCATAGCCCGGCTGGGCGGCGTGCAGGTCGCCCGGCGTGACGCCCGGCCGGTACGAGGGCTCGACGCTGCCGAGCGCGGTCGACGGTTTGCCGGCGATGAAATCGCCGACCAGCTGGCCCGGCGCGCGGTAGTCGCCGCCGCCGAGCACG
>DASXKG010000432.1:0-17326 GCA_036496965.1 Variovorax sp. | reverse complement strand
CAACGACGAGTCAAGGCCTCACTACTCGACGCTCGAAGAGCCGGTCGTCCTGCCGCCGCTGAATTGAACCCGTCGATGTCGAAACCTTCGACCTGGGACCACTAGAGAAAGCGCTCCAGCAGCTTGCGCGAGCCGCGGTCCAGCGCCTTCACGTCCGGGATGCGGAACTGAAGGCCCTGTGCGCTGGCAATCAGCAGGGCACCGCCATCGAGGCGGCGGATGTCTTCCTCGGCCTTAAGCACGAAGCGGGTCTCGCCGCGGTCGGTGCTCACGGTCCAGGTGCTGGGCACGCCGAAGCTGGACACCTTGTGCAGCGCCAGCAGGGCCGGCGCGAAATCGCGCGCCGCCAGTTCCTCGTCCAGCAGCGTGCGCCAGGATCCGGCCAGCGCATCGAGGCGGTCGATCCAGAGAATCTCCCGACCGTCGCTGCCGACCAGCGAAATCCCGTCGTCCGGCGCGGAGAGCGGAAAAGCGCGCACCGGCTGCACGCCGACGTGGCGCACGCCATCCGCATCCGTCAGCACCAGCCGCCCGAAGGCGTCGCGGCAAAGCTCATGCAGGTTCATCAGGCCTCTCCCGCCGGGTGCGCCGCGTGGCTACCCAGAGCCAACACCACAGAGGCGCGTTCGGCAGCGGCACCTTCGCTCTCGTCGTCGGCCTGACGCAACTGGGCCTGGTAGAGCCGCCAATAGGCGCCCTGGCTCTGCATCAGCGCGTCGTGCGGCCCGACCTCGACGATCTCGCCGCGGTCCATTACCACCAGCCGATCGGCCTTGCGCAGAGTCGACAGGCGATGCGCGATGGCAATCGTGGTGCGGCCCTTGACCAGGTTGTCCAGCGCCTTCTGGATTTCCTTCTCGGTCTCGGTATCGACCGCCGACGTGGCCTCGTCGAGGATCAGGATGCGCGGGTCGATGAGCAGGGCGCGCGCGATGCTGATGCGCTGCCGCTCCCCGCCCGAGAGCCCCTGTCCGCGTTCGCCGACCAGCGAGTCGTAGCCGTGCGCCAGGCGCAGGATGAAGTCATGCGCATGCGCGGCGCGCGCGGCCGCCACGATCTCCTCGCGCGTGGCCTCGGGCTTGCCGTAGGCGATGTTCTGCGCGATGGTGCCGAAGAAGAGAAAGGGCTCCTGCAGCACCAGCCCGACATGGCGCCGGTAGTCGGCCACCGCGAAGCGGCGGATGTCCGTGCCGTCGACCAGGATGGCGCCATCGGTGACGTCGTAGAAGCGGCAGATGAGGTTCACCAGCGTGCTCTTGCCGGAGCCGCTGTGGCCGACCAGGCCGATCATCTCGCCCGGCTCGATCGCCAGGTCGAGATCGCGGATCACCGCGCGGCTGCCGTAGCGAAAGCCCACGTCGGCCAGCTCGATCCGGCCCTGCAGGCGCTCGACCTTCACCGGATTCACCGGATCGGGCACGTTGCTCACGTGGTCGAGGATGTCGAAGATGCGCTTGGCGCCGGCGGCGGCCTTCTGCGTCACCGAGACAATGCGGCTCATCGAATCCAGCCGCGTGTAGAAGCGCCCGATGTAGGCGATGAAGGCCGTCAGCACGCCCACCGTGATGCGTCCGTGCGCCACCTGCCAGATGCCGAAGCCCCAGACCACCAGCAGCCCGATCTCGGTCAGCAGCGAGACGCTGGGCGTGAACAGCGACCAGGTCTTGTTGAGCTTGTCGTTGACCTGCAGGTTGTAGGCATTGGCGGCATGGAAGCGCTTCGCCTCGCGCTGTTCCTGCGCAAAGGCCTTGACCACACGGATGCCGGGGATGGTGTCGGCCAGCACGTTGGTGACCTCGCTCCAGACCCGGTCGATCTTCTCGAAGCCGGTGCGCAGCCGGTCGCGCACCACGTGGATCATCCAGGCGATGAAGGGCAGCGGCACCAGCGTGACGACGGCCAGCGGCGGATTGATGGAGAACAGGATCAGCGCCGTCATGGCGATCATCAGCACGTCGGTCAGGAAGTCGAGCGCATGCAGCGACAGGAAGACGTTGATGCGGTCGGTCTCGGAGCCGATGCGCGCCATCAGGTCGCCGGTGCGCTTGGCACCGAAATAGTCCAGCGGCAAGGTCAGCAGATGCTCGTAGGTGGTGGTGCGAAGGTCGGCACCGATGCGCTCGG
Organism: Variovorax sp.; assembly: GCA_036496965.1. Classification (GTDB taxonomy): domain Bacteria; phylum Pseudomonadota; class Gammaproteobacteria; order Burkholderiales; family Burkholderiaceae_C; genus Variovorax. Next base: position 15,202 of record DASXKG010000432.1, on the reverse strand, counting down.
AAACCAGCGCCAGCAGGTAGGTGCGCGCCCAGCCCAGGCCCCAGCCGAGCAGCGCCGAGGCCAGCAGCGCGCCGAGGAACAGCGCCACCTTGCTCACCGCGATCTGCTGGCCGTTCTGGAACGGGATCAGGATGTCGTCCATCAGCGGGATGGTGAGGTAGGGCGGCACCAGGGTCGCGGCGGTGGATGCCAGGGTCAGCACAAACCCGATGATCAGGGGCTTGCGGTAGGGCCTGGCAAAGCGGCCGAGCCGCAACAGCACCCAGGTCGAGGGCGGGGTCTGCAGCTCCGGCTCGGCGCTCGGCGGCTCGTCGGCCTCGCCCGCGACTGTCGCCTGCGCGACTGCACCGCTGTGCAGCCCGAAGAGCTTGTGCAGCCGCAGCGCGGCGGCCTGGTGGGCCAGGGTGTGGCGCCAGCGCGCCAGCCGGCCTTCGGGTCGCAGCAGGTCCAGGGTGCCGATGCCGGCATGGTCCGAGAGCTGCATCTCCAGGCCCGGCGCAGGCAGCCGCCATTCGGTCCACTGGCCGTCCGCATCGCGCGCCAGCAGGCGGCGGTCGGTCAGCGCCAGAAGCCCGCGGCTGAATCGAAGTTCCCCGTCAAGGTCAACCGTCAGCATGGCCAGAACGTTCTCCGCGGGTGCGAGGCGGCTCTTCAGGCTGTCTGAAGCCCCCTCTTCTGCTTCGCCCTCCGGGGTTCCGACTGGATCGTGATGTTGCATTGTGTTGTTGACTCTCAGGCCCTCAGCCGGACCCTTCTTGGCGCTTCCCGGGCGCCGATTCTGACCGATGGCCGTGGGCGCGCTTGAGGGCGCCCCGGCGCTCGGCCAAAGCACTTCGAACGTTTGCATGACCCGTTTCGACGACATCCAGCTGCTGCGCATCCGCTATTTGCGCGGCCCGAACCTCTGGACCTACCGCCCCGTGCTCGAAGTCTGGCTCGACCTCGGCCGCCTCGAAGACCATCCCTCGAACACCATTTTCGGCTTCACCGGCCGGCTCACCGCGTTGCTGCCCGCCTTGATCGAGCACCATTGCGGCGTCGGCGAGCGCGGCGGCTTCATCCAGCGCCTGAACGAAGGCACCTGGGCCGGCCACGTGCTGGAGCATGTGGTGATCGAGCTGCTCAACCTGGCCGGCATGCCGACCGGCTTCGGCCAGACGCGCAGCACCTCGCAGCACGGCGTCTATCGCATGGTCTTCCGGGCCCGGGACGAGCAGGTGGCGCGGGTCGCGCTGGCCGAGGGCCACCGGCTGCTGATGGCGGCGATCAACGACGACCCCTTCGGCGCCGCCGACGTGCAGCGCGCGATCGAAGCGGTCAAGGCCAAGGTCGAGGACTGCTATCTCGGCCCCAGCACCGCCTGCATCGTGGCCGCCGCGACCGACCGCGGCATTCCGCACCTGCGGCTGAACAGCGGCAACCTGGTGCAGCTCGGCTACGGCGCCAACCAGCAGCGCATCTGGACCGCCGAGACCGACCACACCAGCGCCATCGGCGAATCGATTGCCAGCGACAAGGAACTCACCAAGTCGCTGCTCGCCAGCTGCGGCGTGCCGGTGCCCGAAGGCCAGGTGGTCGCCGATGCCGACGCAGCCTGGGAAGCGGCCGAGGACATCGGCCTGCCGGTGGTGGTCAAGCCCTCGGACGCCAACCACGGCCGCGGCGTGTCGCTCGAACTGAAGACGCGCGAGGAAGTGGTCGCCGCCTTCGCCGTGGCCGAGCCCGAAGGCAGCGAGGTGATGGTCGAACGCTTCATCCGCGGCCACGAGCACCGGCTGCTGGTGGTCGGCGGCCAGGTGGTCGCCGCCGCGCGCGGCGAGATCATCACGGTCACGGGCGATGGCGCCTCGACGGTGGCGCAGCTGATCGACAGCCAGCTCAACAGCGACCCCCGGCGCGGCGCCGAGGAGGAATTCCCGCTCGACCTGATCGTCCTCGCCGGCGACGCCAAGCTGCAGCTCGAGCTGAAGCGCCAGGACCTGGAGGCACAGGCCGTGCCGGCGGCCGGGCGCATCGTCACGATCCAGCGCAACGGCAACATGGCGATCGACTGCACCGATCTGGTGCATCCGGAGGTGGCGCATGCGGCCGTGCTGGCCGCCCGCGTGGTCGGCCTGGACATCGCCGGCGTCGACCTGGTGGCGCAGGACATTGCCCGCCCGCTGGCAGCGCAGGGCGGCGCCATCGTCGAGGTGAATGCCGGGCCCGGCCTGCTGATGCACCTGAAGCCGGCGGTCGGCTCGCCGCGGCCGGTCGGGCGGGCGATCTGCGACCACCTCTTTCCGAACGACGCCCCGGGCCGCATCCCGGTCGTCGGCGTGGCGGGATCGCGCGACACGGCCGTGCTGTCGCGCCTCGTGGCCTGGCTGATCGGCCTCGGCGGCCGCCACACGGGCCTGGCCTGCCGGGACGGCCTGTTCCTCGATCGGCGCCGTGTCGATGCCCGCGACAGCGCCCACTGGGATGCCGGCCACCGCTTGCTCATGAACCGCGCGGTGCAGGCGGTGGTGGTGGAGAACGGTGCCGAGACCATCCTGCGCGACGGCTTGGCCTACGACCGCTGCGAGGTCGGCATCGTGACCGATCTCGATGGCGCCGAGGCGTTGGCCGAATTCGACATCAGCACCAGCGACCAGATGGTCAAGGTGCTGCGCACCCAGGTCGACGTGGTCCTGCCCCAGGGCACGGCAGTGCTGAACGCGGACGACCTGCGCGTGGCCGACCTGGCGCCGCTGTGCGATGGCGAGGTGATCGTCTATGCGGTCGATCCGCAGGCCGCAGCCCTGGCCAAGCATCGCAGCGGCGGCGGCAAGGCAGTGCTGGTACGGCAGGACCGCGTCGTGCTGGCCCATGGCGCGAGCGAATCCTTCCTGCCCGGCCTGGGCCGACTGACCATCTGGCGCGCCACGCATGCGGGCGTCAGCCTGGAAAACCTGCTCGCGGCGGTCGCCGCCGGCTGGGCCCTGGGCATTCCGCTGAACCTGATCGGCGCCGGCGCGGAAGCCTTCGAGGCCGACCTGCAGGCGGCCCTGGCCTCGCTGCAGCTCTCGCAAGCGTCGACCCTGACCCCCTCACAATTCGCCTGAAAGCCATGGAAGTCACACGCATCCGTGCCCTGCGCGGGCCCAATCTGTGGAGCCGCCGCACCTGCATCGAAGCCATCGTCACTTGCACCCACGAGGAGACGGCGGTCGAGCGCCTGCCCGGCTTCGAGCCCCGCCTGCGGGCGCTGTTCCCGACCATCGGCGAACTGCACCCGATCGTGCTGGGCCAGCCGCTGGCGCTCGCGCACGTGCTCGAGAACGCCGCGGTGGCGCTGCAGGCGCAGGCCGGCTGCGCGGTCAATTTCGGCCACACCGCACGCACGATCGAGGACGGCGTCTTCCAGGTCACCTTCCAGTACAGCGAGGAAGCCGTCGGCCGCCGTGCGCTGGAACTGGCCCGGCAGCTGGTCGCGGCCGCGCTCGCCGGCACCGAGTTCGACGCGCTGGCGGCGATCACCGAACTGCGCGACCTGGACGAATCCGAACGGCTGGGCCCCAGCACGGGCTCGATCGTCGACGCGGCCATGGCGCGTGGCATTCCCTATCGGCGCCTGACCAGCGGCAGCCTGGTGCAGTTCGGCTGGGGCGCCAAGCAGCGCCGCATCCAGGCCGCCGAGGTCGACAGCACCAGCGGCGTGGCCGAGGCGATCGCACAGGACAAGGAGCTGACCAAGCAGTTGCTCAACGCGGCCGGCGTGCCGGTGCCGCTCGGGCGCCCCGTCAGGGATGCCGTCGACGCCTGGGCGGCGGCGCACGAGATCGGCCTGCCGGTGGTCGTCAAGCCCCAGGACGGCAACCAGGGCAAGGGCGTCACGGTCAACATCACGACGCACGAGCAACTGCTGGCGGCTTACGATTCGGCAGCCGCCCATGGCGAGGTGATGGTCGAGAAGTTCCTGCCCGGCTTCGACTTCCGCCTGCTGGTGGTGGGCGACCGGCTGGTGGCGGCGGCGCGGCGCGATCCGCCGCAGGTGATCGGCGACGGCGCCAAGACCATCCGCGAACTGGTCGATGCGGTCAACCAGGACCCGCGGCGAGGCGTTGGCCATGCCACCTCGCTGACCCGCATCCGCCTGGACGACATCGCCATCGGCCGCCTCGAGGCGCAGGGCCTCGCGCCCGACAGCGTGCCGGCGCTCGGCCAACGCGTCGTGCTGCGCAACAACGCCAACCTCTCGACCGGCGGCAGCGCGACCGACGTCACCGACACCGTGCATCCGGAAGTGGCGGCACGGGCGGTCGACGCCGCGCAGATGGTCGGCCTGCACATCTGCGGCGTCGACATGGTCTGCGAGAACGTGTTGCGTCCGCTGGAGGAGCAGCATGGCGGCGTGGTCGAAGTCAACGCCGCGCCGGGACTGCGCATGCACATCTCCCCTTCGTACGGGCGCGGCCGCGCAGTCGGCGAAGCGGTGATGGACACCCTGTTCGCGCACGGCGACGACGGCCGCATCCCGGTGGTGGCCGTCACCGGCACCAACGGCAAGACCACCACCACGCGGCTGATCAACCACCTGCTGGCCAGCAGCGGCCTGCGCACCGGCATGACCAATACCGACGGGGTGTACGTCGACGGCCGCCAGACCGACAGCGGGGATTGCAGCGGCCCGAAGAGCGCACGCAACGTGCTGCTGCATCCGGACGTGGATGCGGCGGTCTTCGAGGTGGCGCGCGGCGGTGTGCTGCGCGAAGGCCTGGGCTTCGACCGCTGCCAGGTGGCGGTGGTGACCAACATCGGCAGCGGCGATCACCTCGGACTCAACTACATCACCACGGTGGAAGACCTGGCGGTGCTCAAGCGGGTGATCGTGCGCAACGTCGCGCCCGGCGGCTATGCCGTCCTGAACGCGGGCGATCCCAACGTGGCGGCGATGGCCACCACCTGCCCGGGCAGCGTGATCTTCTTCAATGCCGACCGCCAGCACCCGGTGATGGCCACGCACCGGGCGCAGGGCAAGCGCACGGTCTACGTCGACCAGGACGCGCTGATTGCGGCCGAAGGCTCGTGGCGCGAGCGCATTTCGCTGCGCGACGTGCAGATCACGCGCAACGGCACCATCAGCTTCCAGGTCGACAACGTGATGGCCTCGGTGGCTGCCGCGTGGGCGCTCGGCCTGGACTGGGACACCATCCGCAGCGGCCTGGCCAGCTTCAAGAACGACGCCGCCGGCGTGCCCGGGCGCTTCAACGTGATGGACTACCGCGGCGCGACGGTCATCGCCGACTACGGCCACAACACCGACGCCATGCGCGCGCTGGTCGCGGCCGTCGACACCATGCCGTCCGCCAAGCGCTCGGTGGTCATCAGCGGCGCCGGCGACCGGCGCGACAGCGACATCCGCGACCAGACCGCGATCCTCGGCCAGGCCTTCGACGAGGTGATCCTCTACCAGGATGCGGCACAGCGCGGCCGCGCCGACGGCGAGGTCATGGCGCTGCTGCGCCAGGGCCTGGAAGATGCTTCGCGCACCCGATTCATCGAGGAGATCCGGGGCGAATTCACCGCCATCGACACCGCGCTGGCGCGGCTGCAGCCGGGCGACCTGTCGCTGATCCTGGTCGACCAGGTGGAGGAGGCGCTCGGCCACCTGGCCCAGCGCATCGCCCAAGGCTAACAGCCGCGCGCACACCTTGCGGGCCGGTTGCCCGCCCACGCGTAGGCGACGTCCTACGCCAAGCCGCGCCGGCGCGGGCCGCTGCCCTGCTGCGGCGTCCCACAGGCCGGGCAGCTCAGCGCGCTCAGACTCGCTTGACAAATATCAAGGAGAAATCATGAAGAACGCGCTTCGTACGTCGCTGGCCGCACTGTGCGCGGCTGGCAGCCTGATGGGCGCCGCATCGGCCTGGGCCGACGATCCAGGTCAGAACGTCTGTGACGGCGTGCAGCAGGACCGCAACGCCTGCCTGCGCGAAAAAGGCGCCGCCCGCGAAGCGGCGCGCCGCGGTGCCCTGCCCTCCACCGATCCTGCCGTCCTGCGCCAGAACGCCCTGGCCCGCTGCACCCGGCAGCCGCCGAGCGACCGTGCAGCCTGCGAAGCCCGGGTGACCGGCCAAGGCGACACCACCATGAGTGGCAGCGTACTGGGCGGTGGCATCATCCGCCAGACGGTCACCCCCGTGACATCGCCCTGACCAGACCTCGACCCCTGTCATCTGGTTGTCACAAATGGCGGCGGCACGCTGGCTATAGTCGTGGCCACGTACAAACCGAGGGGAGCCCCCAATGAATGCCATCAAGCTCGCCCGCCGATTCATAGAAACGAATCCGGCGGACGAATCGGCTCAGATTCTTGCCCGGCTCGTGCTGGCGCTCGAATCGGAAAAAAGCTTCGAGCTGGTGACGCTCTACCAGCTCAACTACAAGAGCTTTCAACTGGCCATGGACATTCTGAAGGAATGGAGGCTGGACCGCTATTACGCCAGCAAATCCAAGCTCTTCGACCTCTCGCTCCAGGTCAGCGAGCTGAAGGAGTGATGCGGCACCCCGGCGGGGGGCCCGTGCGGTGACCGAATTCGAACTCAAGTTCCAGGTCGACGCCGACCGGCGCGCGGCGGTCGAGGCGGCGGTGGCACGCGGCCGTTCGCACCGCACGCGGCTGCGAGCGCGCTATTTCGACACTGCCGACGGCGCGCTTGCCGCCTCCCACATCGTGCTGCGCCTGCGCAAGGAAGGCGGCGCCTGGGTGCAGACCGCCAAGGCACCGACCGACGGCCCCCTCGAACGGCTGGAACACAACGTCGAACTGCCGCCCAGCCGCGCCAGTGACCCGCCTGAGCCGTTGATCGCGCGCCATGCCGGCACGCCGGTCGGCGAGCGGATCGCCAAGGCCTTGCAACAGAGCGGCCACGATCCGGCGCAGGTCGAACTGGTCCCGCTCTACGGCACTGATGTCTGGCGCACCACGCGCGAAATGCGCACCGGCGACGCGCTGGTCGAACTGGCTTTCGACGTCGGCCAGGTGCGCAGCGGCGCCCGCTCGCATCCGCTGTGCGAACTGGAACTCGAACTCAAGCACGGCAGCCCCGCCTCGATGCTCGAACTGGCCGGGCGCTGGTGCGCGCGTTACGCACTCTGGCTCGACACCGTCTCGAAAGCCGAGCGCGGCGCCCGCCTGGCGCGCGGCGAGGTCCACGGCGCACCGGTCAAGGCCGAAAACCCGCAGCTGGACCGCCGCGCCAGCGGTCCGCAGATGTTCCGGGCGGTACTGAACAACTGCCTGCGCCAGATCCTGCAGAACGCCAGCGAAATCGCAGCCGGCAGCAGCGATGCCGAGCACATCCATCAACTGCGGGTCGGCATCCGGCGCCTGCGCACCGCGCTGCGCGAGATGGCGGAGCTGGCGCCGTCGCCGCCGGATCCGGCCTGGGATCAGGCCCTGGTCGACGCCTTCCGCGCCCTGGGCCAGCAGCGCGACCTGGCGCAGCTGCAGGAGACAGTGCAGCCGCAGATAGAAGCCCTTGGCGGGCCGCGGATCCAGTTTGCGGATGCCTCCGTGGCCAGCCCCGAACCGGGTGAGGTGGTTCGCGCCACGCGCTTTCAGGCGGTGCTGATGCGTCTCGTCGCGGCCTCGCTGCCCGATGGCGTCGCCGACGATGCCAGCGCGGACACGGTGGCGCCGCGCCAGATCCTGCGTGCGCGGCTGGCGCAGCTGCACCGTCAGGTGGTCCGCGACGGCAAGCGATTCGAAGCGCTGGGGCCCGACGAACAGCACCGCGTGCGCAAGCGGCTCAAGCGCCTGCGCTACCTGGGCGAGTTCGCTGCCAGCCTGTTCGATCGGCGCGAGGCCAGGCGTTACCTGGAGAAACTCGAGCCGGTACAGGACGCGCTCGGCGCGCACAACGACGCCGCCGTTGCCATCGCGGCCTGTCGCGAGATGGCGGCGCACGACGGCGGGGCCTGGTTCGCCGTGGGCTGGCTCACGGCACGCCATCCGGCCAGCGCCAAGGAATGCGGCAAGGCCCTGGCCGAACTGTCGAAGCTCCGGCCGTTCTGGGATTGATCCAGAACGCCTCGAGGCCTCTGCACAGGTCCTAGCGATCCCAGCGCAGCACCAGCGGGTCGAGGCGGCGCGCCGTCTCCATGAGGCCGGCGCGCGTCGCCGGATGCATGGCCGGCAAGGGATGGCGCGGCGCCTCGCAGTCGATCACCCCGCCCTCCTTCATCAGGGCCTTGCAGGCCAGCAGGCCCGCCTGCCGGTTCTCGTAGTTGATGAGCGGCAGCCAGCGCATGTAGCGCTCGACGGCTTCCTCGCGCCGACCGGCGAGGTGGTCCATGATGATCGGGCGGATGCCGTCGGGGTAGCCGCCGCCGGTCATCGAGCCGGTGGCGCCGGCATCGAGGTCGGGCATCAGCGTGATGGCTTCCTCGCCGTCCCAGGGGCCAACCACCGCCTCGCCGCCAAGCCGGATCAGCTCGCGCAGCTTGGCTGCGGCGCCGGCGGTCTCGATCTTGAAATAGGCCACATGCTCGATCTCCAGGGCCATGCGGGCCAGGAAGGCGGCCGACAGCACGGTGCCGCTGGCCGGCGCGTCCTGGATCATGATCGGGATGCCGACCGCATCCGACAGGCGCGCATAGAAGTCGTGGATCTGCGCCTCCGGCACCCGAAAGGTGGCGCCATGGTAGGGCGGCATCACCATCAGCATCGCGGCGCCCATCTGCTGCGCGCGCCGGCTGCGCTCGGCGCACACCCGGGTGCTGAAATGCGTGGTGGTGACGATCACCGGCACGCGGCCGGCGACATGTTCGAGGATCAGACGGGTCAGCACTTCACGTTCCTCGTCCGAGAGCACGAACTGCTCGGAGAAGTTGGCCAGGATGCACAGGCCGTCGGAGCCGGCATCGATCATGAAGTCGACGCAGCGCTTCTGGCTGGCCAGGTCGAGTTCACCCGCCTCGGTGAAGGTGGTGGGCACCACCGGAAAGATGCCCTGATAGCGGCGCGAAGCTTGTTGCGATGTCGTCATGGACAGAGCCTCAATGCGAATGGCGCGGCACGGCCGCACCGCGGCAGCCGACCAGGAAGTCGAAGTCGCAGCCTTCGTCGGCCTGCAGCACGTGGTCGACGTAGAGCCGCTGGTAACCGCCGCCGCTCACCGGCTGGGCAGCACCGGCAATGACCGCCAGGCGGGCCGCCAGTTCGCCCTCGCTGAGGTCCAGGTGCAGCCGGCCGCCCTCGCAGTCGAGCTCGATCCAGTCGCCGTCGCGCACCGCCGCCAGCGGGCCGCCGGCAGCCGCCTCGGGTGCGACGTGCAGCACCACGGTGCCGTAGGCGGTGCCGCTCATGCGCGCGTCCGAGATGCGCACCATGTCCTTGATGCCCTGGCGCAGCAGCTTCGGCGGCAGGCCCATGTTGCCGACCTCCGCCATGCCGGGGTAGCCCTTGGGGCCGCAGTTCTTCATCACCAGCACCGAACTGGCATCGACTTCGAGCGCTTCGTCGACGATGCGCTCCTTGTAGTGCTCCAGGTTCTCGAACACCACGGCGCGGCCCCGGTGCCGGAGCAATTCGGGCGAGGCGGCCGAGGGCTTGAGCACCGCGCCGCGGGGTGCCAGGTTGCCGCGCAGGATGCAGATGCCGCCGTCGGCGATCAGGGGCCTGGCCAGGGGCCGGATCACTTCGTCGTTGTGGCTCGGCGCCTCGCGCACGTTGTCCCACAGCGAGCGGCCGTTCACGGTCAGCGCACCCGGGTGCGGCAGCAGCCCATGCTCGCCCAGGCGGCGCAGCACCGCCGGCAGTCCGCCCGCGTAATAGAACTCTTCCATCAGGAAGCGGCCCGAGGGCATCAGGTCGACCAGGGTCGGCGTGCCCCGCCCGATGCGCGTCCAGTCCTCCAGCTCCAGCGCCACGCCGATGCGCCCGGCGATCGCCTTCAGGTGGATCACCGCATTGGTCGAGCCGCCGATGGCGGCATTGGTGCGGATCGCGTTCTCGAAGGCCTCGCGGGTCAGGATCTTCGACAAGCTCAGGCCCTCGCGCGCCATCCCCACGGCCCTCATGCCCGACATCTGCGCCAGCACGTAGCGGCGCGCATCCACCGCCGGAATGGCTGCGTTGTGCGGCAGCGAAACGCCCAGCGCCTCGGCCATGCAGGCCATGGTCGAAGCGGTGCCCATGGTGTTGCAGGTGCCGGCCGAGCGCGACATGCCGGCTTCCGCGGAGAGGAACTGGTGCAGGTCGATCTCGCCTGCCTTCATGGCTTCATGCAGTTGCCAGACGGCCGTGCCCGAGCCGATGTCGCGCCCCTCGAGCTTGCCGTTGAGCATCGGTCCGCCGGTGACGACGATGGCCGGGATGTCGCAGCTCGCCGCGCCCATCAGGAGCGCCGGTGTGGTCTTGTCACAGCCGGTGAGCAGCACCACCGCATCGATCGGATTGCCGCGGATCGCCTCCTCCACATCCATGCTCGCCAGGTTGCGGGTGAGCATCGCCGTCGGGCGCAGGTTGGATTCGCCGTTGGAGAACACCGGGAACTCGACCGGAAAGCCGCCCGCCTCGGAAATGCCGCGCTTCACGTGCTCGGCGATCTTGCGGAAATGCGCGTTGCAAGGGGTGAGTTCGGACCAGGTGTTGCAGATGCCGACGATCGGCCGGCCGTCGAACTCATGGTCCGGAATGCCCTGGTTCTTCATCCAGCTGCGGTACATGAAGCCGTTCTTGTCGGCCGAGCCGAACCATTCGGTCGAGCGCAGCTTTTTCGGGGGTGTGGCGGGCATGCGGGCGTCTTTGCGTCAGGAAATTCAATGCGGCGCCGCGCCGCGCGCGGTGAACAGCCGCTGCAGCAGGCAGAACACGAACAGCAGCGCACCGACCACGATGCGGGTCCACCAGGAGCTCAGCGTGCCGTCGAAGGAGATCAGCGTCTGGATGATGCCCAGCATGAGCACGCCGAACAGCGTGCCCACCACGTAGCCCACGCCGCCGGTGAGCAGCGTGCCGCCGATCACCACCGCGGCGATCGCATCCAGCTCCAGGCCCACCGCATGCAGGCCGTAGCCCGACAGCATGTAGAAAGTGAACACCACGCCGCCGAGCGCCGAGCAGAAGCCCGAAAGCGTGTAGACGCCGATCACGGTCGCGCGCACCGGCAGGCCCATCAGCAGCGCCGAGGCCTCGCTGCCCCCGATCGCATAGACCGTGCGCCCGAACGAGGTGCAGTGCGCGACGAACACCGCCAGCGCCACCACGGCCAGCGCGATCAGCCCCGACAGCGAGATCGAGGCCGTGCCCCATACCGGCAGGCGCCATTGCGCCACCGCCGAGTACCACTCGTTGGTGATGCTGATGGAGTCGATGCTGATGAGATAGCAAAGGCCACGCGCCAGGAACATGCCGGCCAGCGTGACGATGAAGGGCTGCAGGCGGAAGCGCTGGATGAGCAATCCCATGCAGGCGCCGAACACCGTGCCCATCGCCAGCACCAGCGGAATCACGATCGCCGGGCTCCAGCCATGCACCTCGACCAGCGAGGCCGAGACCATGGTGGTCAGCGCGATGACCGAGCCGACCGACAGGTCGATGCCGCCCGAGAGAATGACGAAGGTCATGCCGACGGCGACGATGCACAGGAAGGCGTTGTCCACCAGCAGGTTGAGGAACACCTGGGCCGAGAAGAAGCCGGTGTAGAACACCGAGCCCAGCAGCGCCATCAGCAGGAACAGCGAGATGGTCGCGGTCAGCGGCAGGTACTTGGGGTTGAGACGCGCGCGCGGGCGCCGCACCGGCCCAGCCACGGCGGGTGCGCGGCGCGGACTTTCGGGCACCAATGCGCTCATCGCAGCACCTCCCCCGCACGCGGGCGCTGCACCAGCTGGCGCAAGCTGGCGCGGAACTCGGCCGACTGCACCAGCATGACCGCGAACACCACCACCGCCTTCACCACCAGGTTGATCTCGGGCGGGACGCCGAGCGAATAGATGGCGTAGGTGAGCGTCTGGATGATGAGCGCCCCGATCACGCTGCCGACCAGGCTGAACCGGCCGCCGGTGAGCGCCGTGCCGCCGAGCGTGACGGCCAGGATGGCATCGAGCTCGAGCAATTGCCCGGCGTTGTTGCCGTCCGCACTCTTCACGTTCGAACTGATGATGAGCCCCGCCACCCCGGCGCAGAAGCCGCAGAACATGTAGGCGCCGACGACGATGCGGCGCGCCCGCACGCCGGCCACGCGCGCCGCGCCGGGATTGATGCCCACCGCCTCGATGAACAGCCCCAGCGCGCTGCGCGTGATCGCCAGGTAGAGCAGCCCGAACAGCAGCGCCGCCACGTAGACCGAGAACGGCAGCCCGAACAGGTAGCCGCTGCCGATGAAGAAGAAGGGCGCGTAGTAGATGGTGATGATCTGCCCGTCGGTGATCAGCTGCGCGATGCCGCGCCCCGCCACCATCAGGATCAGCGTCGCGATGATCGGCTGCATGCCCACCCGCGCGACCAGGAAGCCGTTCCAGAGGCCGCAGGCCAGCGCGGCCGCCAAGGCGCCGACGATCGCCAGCCACATCGGGAAGCGGCTCACCTCGGCCGCGCTGCCGTTGCTCACGACCAGCGAGCCGCCGATCATCCAGGCCGCGATGGCGGCGGCGATCGCCACCACCGCGCCGACCGAGATGTCGATGCCCCGGGTGGCGATCACCAGCGTCATGCCGAGCGCCACCAGCACCAGCGGCGCGGCCCGGTTGAGGATGTCGATCAGGCTGCCGTAGAGATGGCCGCCGCGCCATTCCAGATGCAGGAAGGAGGGATTGAAGGCCGCGTTCAGGGCCAGCAGCACCGCCAGCGTGATCAGTGGCCACGCGAGCCGCTTCATGGGTCCGCCGCGATCAGCTCGTACACCGCGTCCTCGCTGCTGCCGCCGGGCAGTTCGCCCACCAGGCGCCGCTCGCGCAGCACCGCGATGCGGTGCGAGATGCGCACCACCTCGTTCATCTCCGAGGAAATGAACAGCACCGCCATGCCGCCGCGCGCCAGCCGCAGGATCTCCTCCATGATCTCCTGCTTGGCAGCGACGTCGATGCCGCGCGTCGGCTCGTCGAGGATCAGCAGCTTCGGATCGGTCGCCAGCCAGCGCGCCAGCAGGGCCTTTTGCTGGTTGCCGCCCGACAGCAGGCCGATCGGCGTCTCGATGCCCGCGGTCTGGATGCCCAGCGCCTGCACGAAGCGCTCGGCCAGGGCCGCCTGCTCGGCGCGCGACAGCGTATTGCGCACGCCGCGCCGCGCCTGCAGCGCCAGCGCGATGTTCTCGCGCAGCGACAGGTCGGCCAGGATGCCGTCGGTCTTGCGTTCCTCCGGGCACAGCGCCAGGCCCAGCGCGACCGCATCGGCCGGGCTGCCGAGCACGGTCTCGCGGCCGTTGATGCGCAGGCGCCCCTGGTCCGGCCTGGCCAGGCCGAACAGCAGCCGCGCCAGCTCGGTGCGCCCCGAGCCGAGCAGGCCGGCCAGCCCGACCACTTCGCCCGGCCGCAGCTCGAGATCGATCGGCTGCAGCTGCCCCTGCTGACCCAGCCCCTCGGCTTGCAGCAAGGCCGGCGCGCCTTCGTCCACGGGCGGCAGCTGCGCGTGGCCGCTCGCCTGGGCGGCGAACTCGCGCCCCACCATGGCCGAGATCAGGGCTTGCGGCGCCAGCTCGGCGGTGGGCCATTCGCCGACCCAGGCGCCGTTGCGCAGCACCGTGATGCGGTCCGAGACGGCGTAGACCTGGTTCAGGAAATGGGTGACGAACAGGATCGCCAGTCCCTCGCCGCGCAGCCGGCGCAACACCGCAAAAAGACTCTGGACCTCGTCGTCGTCCAGGCTCGAGGTCGGCTCGTCGAGGATCAGCACCTTCGACGACAGCCCGAGCGCGCGCGCGATCGCCACCATCTGCTGCACCGCCACCGAGTAGCCGGACAGCAGTTGGCTGACGTCGATGTCCACGTCCAGCCGCGCGAGCAAGGCGCGCGCACCGCGGTGGACCTCGGCCCAGTCGATGCGATAGCCCTGCGCCAACCCGCGGCGCGGATAGCGGCCGGCGAAGATGTTCTCCGCCACCGACAGGTTGGGACAGAGATTGACCTCCTGGTAGACGGTGCTGATGCCCATGTGCTGCGCATCGAGCGGCGAGGCCGGCCGGATCGGCTGCCCGGCCAGCACCATCTGGCCGGCATCGGCCGCATGAACGCCGGTCAGCACCTTGATCAGCGTCGACTTGCCGGCCCCGTTCTGCCCCAGCAAGGCATGGATCTCGCCGGCGCGTAGGCAGAGCGCCACGCCGCGCAGCGCAGGCACCCCGAAGAACTGCTTGTCGACCCCGGTGAGCTCGAGCACCGGTGCTGCGGGGGCGTCGGTCATTTGTTCTTGTTGTAGACGTCGACGAACACCGCGGCCAGCAGCACCAGGCCCTTGATCACCTGCTGGTAGTCGATGCCGATGCCCAGGATCGACATGCCGTTGTTCATCACGCCCATGATGAAGGCGCCGATCACCGCGCCCATCACCTTGCCCACGCCCCCGGAGGCGGAAGCGCCGCCGATGAAGCAGGCTGCGATCACGTCCAGCTCGAAGCCGAGGCCGGCCTTGGGCGTCGCCGTGTTGAGCCGGGCCGCGAACACCAGCCCCGCCAGCGCCGCCAGCACACCCATGTTGACGAAGGCGAGAAAGGCCAGGCGCTTCGTCTTCACCCCCGACAGCCGCGCCGCCTTCTCGTTGCCGCCCAGGGCGTAGATGCGCCGGCCCACCGTGGTGCGGGTGGTGACGAAGTCGTAGCCGACGATCAGCACCGACATCACGATCAGCACGTTCGGCAGTCCCTTGTAGGTCGCCAGCAGGTAGCTCAAGAGCAGGATGACGGCGGCGAAGAACAGGTTCTTGGCCAGGAAGAAGCCATAGGGCTCCTGCGCCATGCCGTGCTGCGCCAGCTTGGCCCGGCCGCGCAGCTTGAAGAACACCAGCGCAGCGGCGGCCAGCGCGCCGAGCAGCAGCGAGGTGGTGCGCAGGTTCTCGCCGTTGAAGACGTCGGGCACGAAGCCGGAGCTGAGCTTCTGGAAAGTCTCGGGAAAGGGCCCGACCGACTGCCCCGCCAGCAGCGCCAGCGTGAGGCCCTTGAAGACCAGCATCCCGGCCAGCGTGACGATGAACGACGGGATGCGGAAGAAGGCCACGAACCAGCCCTGCGCCGCGCCGATCAGG